>NZ_JABCJL010000031.1:0-58370 GCF_012952265.1 Pseudoalteromonas sp. NEC-BIFX-2020_015 | reverse complement strand
GCAACATGTGAAAAAAACCTATTGCTTAATAATTTTAAAGGTGTGTTTTATGATCATGACGCACCAGAAAATGTATTTAAAGGATTAGTCCGCATAATTAATGATGAATTGTGGTTTAGCCGTAAGATCATTTCATCTACTTTCATTGAAATTCTCGCGATGGTCACAAATAGTGAACAGTCAAATACCCTCAATATCGATAGCACACACGAGCAATTAGTTAATTTAACTAAACGTGAAAAATCAGTTATATACTTACTTGCTCAAGGTGCCAGTAATCATGATATTGCTGATCGATTAAATATCAGTGATCACACGGTGAAAACGCACCTGTATAGTGCGTTTAAAAAAACCAGCTCACGTAATCGTATTGAACTTGCTAATTGGGCACAGCGTTATATGGCGGTTAGATTGCCGTTGCATGATTAAATGCTTTTTATAGTTATTGAGTAGATAGGAAATAGCATGAATACGTGTATTTTTTGCGATATTGTCGCTGGTAAAGAACCTTGCCACAAAGTGTGGGAAGACGATGAACATTTGGCTTTTTTAACTATTTACCCAAACACGAAAGGGGCCACGGTTGTGATCCCTAAACAGCACCTTTCAAGTTATGCCTTTGCACAACCGGATCAAGTTCTTGAAAAACTTATAGTCGCAACTAAAAAAGTAGCGCTTATTTTAGACTCTGTACTCGATGGAGTAGGGCGAACAGGTATGTTTTTAGAAGGCTATGAAATTGATCATCTACATAGTAAATTATCACCTATGCATGGTACGGGAAGTGGATCTGAATTTCATCATATAGAACCAACATTCGGGCCCTTTATAGAAAAATATGAAGGCTATTTATCATCTCATGATTGCGAGCGTGCTGATGACAGCGAACTTGCTGTGTTAGCCAAGTTACTTCAAGATCATGTGCCACGTTTTAGTTGTTAGATTACTGAAGGATCATTATGTTAGAGGCAGCTGCACTTTTATTGTTATTTTGCGGAATAGTTCACTCATACTTGGGTGAAAAGTATATTTTGATCCGCTTATTTAAACGCGACAATTTACCAAAATTACTTGGCAGTGATTGGTTTACAAAGCGTGTATTACGTTTCGCTTGGCATTTAACTACCATTGCTTGGTGGGGATTTGCGGCGATCATCTACTGTATACCCAAACCACCTCAAAATACAGAATTCAGCGTTTCACAGGGGCTTAATATCAAGGCGTTAGTTTGCAAGAATGGCAGTCCCTTTTAAGAAGTAACAACGATGATAGTAAGTTCCTGTGAAACGCCCAGGGGGTTGGTTTAAAAGCGATTTATACTGCGTTATTGATTTTAACAATAGAACCACTATTACTTGCAATCAATGCCTTGCCTAAATCGCTTTTAATTCCAATTGAAACTCGTATCTTGAGGTGGTTTGGGTATATTCATCCAAGTGGCAATTATATCATTGATATTCTGCACATTATTGCTGTGGTATTTATCCTAAGTGGTATTATGTCGCTAACGTTTACCCGAGGTAAGCATTTGTCGTGGATATTCTTTTTTTGCATCGCAGGATTATGCATTGCAGTTGGTAATAACTACTAGCGAAGGCTATTTAGATACAGCCTTGGCAATAGACTTAACTATTTACTAAGGCTGTTGTTGGGGAAAGATTAACTACGCTTTGTTGCCCATATTCCTTTATCAATGCCTTTAATGACTAAATCGCTGAGGGCTTTTTCAATTGCCTGAGTGACGCAAATACTCATTGGCTCGTTATCGCTGTAGCCTGCTTCAGCTTCGGCTAAACGTTTGTAGCTGACATAACGGAAAAAGCCTGCCCGCATTTCTTGGCTAAGTACTTTTTTGCTTGTAGCAACCGAAAGTAAAACTTGTCCTGTACGTACATCTACGGCGCGTAAATAAATAGAGATTGCATCTTCTCGGTATAGCTCTGATGCGCCAATGCCAAAATATTCCATGCCAAATCCACCTGTTTTTACATTGGTGTCGTAGCTAATAATACCCCCTTCTAAGATTATTTTTGCCGTCGTTAAAGGTGGGAGTTCAACAGCATTGGGTTGATCTGCTTGAGAAGCGCGAATGATTTTTCGCTCTGTTAGTATATTTTGTAAGCCTTCTCGTTCAACAGGGATAAACCAATCAGACTCATGCAGTGCTTGCATTAAAATTGAATTTGCACCTTGCGTGACGGCGGTAGAAAATGAACTCACATTCCCTTGTGGTTTATACTGACCTGTTTGATCGCGAAACGAATACACAGAAACGGCAATGCTACCTGCTGGCTTAGGGAGTTGTTGCAGTGCTGTAAAGGTATCAGTAGGTGCTAAAGTAGCGGCTAACTCTTTAGATGGTGGGATCAAGTGGCCCACATTACTACATGCTGATAAAAGAGCAGATAATGCAATGGCAAATGCTGTAATTGATAATTTTTTCATTTAGCTAAACCTCGGGACTTCAATAACTACAATGCTGCCATCAGTGGTGTTGGTAATACGTACTGTTATTGAATCAACAGTACTAGTGATCACTTGAATCTCATAATCCCCGCTTAAGAAAATAGAATCTTGATTAAAAATACTGTCATCAATATCCTCGCCAAAAGCAATATCTGTGATTTCACGTACCATACGATTTAAATACGTACGCTCTAAGGAATCTTGAAATTTTTCAGCATAACTTTGCTCTATAATCGGGGCTTTATGTTTATTTTGTGATTGCGCTTTATTGAGCAACATATTAGCGTTTAATGGGCTACCGCCAAAACTAGGGTTTATTGGGGTATAGACAAGCTCGGTTGCACACAAGGTGAAAGAAAAAACCGTTGTAATAATTGTTATTATATATTTCATAAAATTGGGAGTCATTTTACCATCCGTTTTTTGCCATATCTGGCGAAGCTTTGTGTAAATTTGAGCGTGCCATTGCATCCATAACGCCATAGAGTGCGTGCTCAACGCGATCACTAATTGGTTCAAGTCGACGTCCTAAATAGGTTACGTAAACAGTTTGATTATTCATCATAAGGGTAAGTTGAGTGCCAGCGCGAGGTAACACAGTTTCTTTTATTTCGACGTTAAAACCCGCAGTTGAAGGGAGATCGCGCCATAAGTTAGAAAATTCAAAATAAAATTGATGACCAAAGCGGCTAATACTGCGATCAAGTACCAAACCATCTATTTCTAATTCATCAGCACCATGAGAAAAAGCGCTGTAGGTCAATACACACAGCAAGCTAAATGAAGTCATAAGTGTTTTAATTAACATGGTATAACGTATAGGGGGGCGATAACCCCCCTATATCCTTACTCTTGTGTAATGGTTGCTGTGTTGAAATCACCTACTTGGGTGATGATCACAGAACTATTTGAGTTAATGATTGATCCTTCAACAAGGTTACCGTTACCTACTTGAGTAACTTCGAAATTGATATTATCGCCGCCGATAATAAATGCGCCGCTACCAATTCCAGCCACCATATTCATGTCGCCTTCTTGGGAAATATCGATTGAATGGTTATTACCTTCCATTACTAAATCAATCGCATTGAGTTCACCGTTTTGAGAAAAATCAACGCTGTTGTTATTGCTATCAATTACGCTACCAAAAGTAACAACTGCTTCATTCGCAGTGCCTAGTTGGTAAATGTTGATGTCGTTGTTATTTGATGCAATTGTAGTATCTGGGTACGAAGACTGAATTAACGCGGTATTCATATCACCCGCTTGAGCGAGGTCTACATCATTACCTTCGCCATTAAAGTTGGCAATGTGTGCGCTATTTTCATTACCAATTTGGTTACTCATGAATTCGTTATTTGAACCAATAACACCTAAATATGTTTCATTTGTAGAACCGTTTTGTACAACGGTGAGTTCGTTATTATCACCAACAACATCAGCGCCAACTTGGTTGTCATTTTGTTGTTGATTTACTGATACTTCATTATCAGTGCCTGCAAATAAATCAGAAGTAAATACGTTGTTATTACCTTCTTGATCTATTGAGAGTCTATTGTCATCGCCTTCTACATCAGCGAAAGTTGCTTTGTTAGAATCACCGGCTTGCTCTACTTCTAAGCGGTTATCATCACCACGCAGTGAAGTGATTGTAACGTCATTGAAATTACCATCTTGGTCGATTGAAAGCTCATTTTCGTTGCCAACAAGCTCGTCAATTGCAAAAGCATTAAACAGACCAATTTGATTGACTTCAACTGAGTTTTCATCACCGCTGATCAATGCAATCTTTGCTTCGTTTAATAACCCTGATTGTGATGCGCTAAGAGTATTATCGTTTCCTTGTAAGTCTAGATTATAGAACCAATGGCCACCGTCTTGTTGCGTAACTGCAACATCATTGTTATCACCTTGGATGATGTTGATAGCTTCATTATTAATGCCAAAAAAGCCACTGCCATATTGTGCGACATCAATCGTGTTGTCGTTACCTGTTACGTCTGATAATGCGCCATTGAGTTCACCGTCTTGGCTGTGGCTTAACGTATTGTTGTCACCGACAGTGTAAGTTAGTGATAGATTTTGAATTTGTTTTTGATCGACCGTAATACTGTTGTTATCGCCTAAACTTTTTACGTTAGCCTCAAGGCCATCGCCTTGTTGTGTTACGGTGGCATCATTGCCTATACCTTGTAATGATGTTTGTTCAATTGTTAGAACATTTCCTACCGCAGTACTTGAGACTTGGCTTGCTAGTACCGAAGTTGATTGATTTTTATTTTCTATACTTGCGTGTGCAACAAAGCTTGAGCTCAACGCAACTGCGATTGCACATGTTAATAAAGATTTTTTCAATGTCATGATTTTTCCTTAACTTATAATTATTAGCGCAGTGACTTGATGGGTATACCGCCAATTCCTGCATTGTGTTCGGCATGCCTTGCCGATTTAAGTTTTGTAATATCAAGAGCAAAATACTCATTCATCAAAGAGGTGAAGAGTTATGTTGATGGCGGTGCTGTATTGTGTGTTATTTAAAAGCGAGCCGAAATCAACTGACGATTTACTGTATTGTGTTATCGAAATGACTTAAATCATCTTTTTTTAGGGTTTTTATTTTCATTTAATTTCAAAGACTTAATTTGATGTTGCTAATTTGTTAAGTTTTTGTTGTTGGTAACTGGTAAAAAATGATGAGACTGGCGTAGTCGAGCAGCTATAAATTTACCAGTAAAAATGAATGGGTTTTCTTGAAGGTTATGGGTAAAACCCATGTTAAAGAATGATTTTACAGTTGCGGTCATAATTTTTCTTGTGTGTTTTCTTTTTTGTGGTCATTTATTGATCTTGCCATGTAATATTTTTCAAAGTAGTGAAGTTAACAAAACTTAGTTGCACTTTTGCATTGAGTTAATTTTTCTAACTATGGATACAGTAAATGAAAACTAAATTATCTATTTTAAGCTTGGCTATTTTGCCATGTCTTGCAGCAGCACAAGTAACGAATATTTCTGCGCAGTCTTCTATTCAAGCGAGCCAAGACTCATTGTTAGTCATGTATAAAAAAGGTACGTCACAGGCTATTCGGTTACAAGCGCGTAGTTTGGTAAAGGCTAAAATCAGTGATTTGAATAAAGATGGAGTTGATGATAATTATTCGTCTATTTTGTCAGGGCGTTTAGCTAAGTTTGAAGTAACAGGAATGAGTACCAAAGAGGCTATCAAGTTACTACAAACGCATAGCGCGATTGAGTATGTTGAGCCCGATTACCGTGTAAGTATTGCTAATACACCCAATGATCCTGATTTTTCACAATTATGGGGCCTCCATAATGAAGGACAAACGGGTGGTACTGCTGATGCCGATATTGATGCATTAGAGGCATGGTCTATTACCACGGGTGGTAAAGATGTTGTTGTGGGTGTAATTGATACTGGTGTTGATTATAGTCACAGTGATTTAACTGCAAACATGTGGGTTAACCCAGGTGAAATTGCAGGTGATGGTATTGATAATGATAATAACGGTTATGTTGATGATATTTACGGTATTAATGCGATTACTAGTGCAGGTGATCCAATGGATGATCAAGGCCATGGTACGCACGTGTCAGGTACTATTGGTGCCACAGGTAATAACAATAACGGGGTAGTGGGTGTAAACCATGATGCTGCAATTGTTGGTTGTAAGTTTTTGGACGCACAAGGTAGTGGTTCAACTTCTAATGCAATCAAGTGTATTGATTACATGGTGGGTTTAAAAAATGACGGTGTAAATATTCGTGTGCTTAATAATAGCTGGGGCGGTGGTGGCTTTAGTCAGGCACTTGCTGATGCGATCACAGCCAGTGAACAAGCCGACATCCTTTTTGTTGCAGCAGCGGGTAATGATGCTGTTGATAACGATCAAAACCCAAGCTATCCGGCAAATTATGAGCACGAAAGTGTGTTATCCGTAGCTAGTACTGATAGCCGCGATAATATGTCTGATTTTTCACAATGGGGTGCAACTACTGTTGATTTAGGCGCGCCAGGTAGCGCCATTCTATCAACTGTCCCAGGTAATGGTTACGCAAGTTATTCAGGTACGTCAATGGCAACACCTCATGTTGCGGGTGTGGCTGCATTGGTATTATCTATCAATCCAGATCTTTCAACCAGTGAGCTCAAACAACTGTTAATGGACAGTGGTGATGACAATGCACAACTGCAAGGTAAAACCGTATCGGGTAAACGCTTAAACGCGAACCAAGCGTTAGAGCAGGCAGATCCTACGCCGAGCTTTAAATTATCAGTTACGCCAAGTTCTCAGCAAATAACCGCGGGTGATGTGGCAACCTATACATTTGAGATTGGGTCAATCGCGCAGTGGGATGGTGTTGTTAACCTTGAACTTGTGGGTGATTTAGCTGGTGCCAGTTTATCTGCTAATACTGCTATGCCAGGTGAAGCTATTACATTGTCAGTACCTACTCAAGAGTCGACGCAATGGGGGGGCTATAGCTTTACTGTGAATGCGTCTTCAGGCGAACTGGCGAAGCAAAAATCGGTAAGTTTATTAGTTGATCCTGTTGGTTTAAATGACTTTACTTACAGTAACGACACATCTATTGATATTCCTGATAGTAATGTTGATGGGATAGATTCCGTGATCACCGTTGCTGACCCATTAACGGTATTTGCAACGCAAGCGAATATTGATATTTCACACACATATATCGGTGATTTGGTTGTAACGCTGACTTCACCTGCAGGTACTGCAACAACGCTTCATAGTCAAACCGGAGGCGGAGCTGATGACTTAGTACAAAGCTATACACTTGCTAATTTTAATGGTGAAGTAGCAACAGGTGATTGGACTCTCCATGTTGAAGATACGCTTTCAGCAGACACTGGCACATTAAACAATTGGTCTATTACTTTTAGTGCCATTGGTGAAGTGAGCCCTCAACCTCCGCAAGCAGGTTTTGAGTTTGACACACAAGGCCTGATGGTGACTTTTAACAACACGAGTACTGACAGCAATAATGATATTGTTAGTTGGGCATGGGATTTTGGTGACGGTGATACATCAACAGACAGCAGCCCTGTACATGCATTTGCACAAGCTGGTAGCTATGAAGTGCAACTGACAGCCACTGACAGTGAAGGACTCACCGATACATTCACACAAACAGTGGTAGTAACTGATGTTGAAATTGAGCTGTCACTAAAACGAGCTAATAAAACACGCTTGGGTACGATGCGAGTTGATCTTACTTGGCCAACAGTTGCTGCAGAGCAAGTGAGCATATACCGTAATGGTGAGTTACTAGACACAGTATCTGACAATGGTCGCTATCGTGATTTTGAGCGTAACGCAACATTAGATAGTTACGACTATCAAGTATGTGTTACTGAGTCAGCATGTTCGAACACAGTGACAGTTACATTTAACTAAAACTTTTGAACTGTTCAAAGCCCAGTTTCCCCGCTGGGCTTTTTTTATGGTTGGCTTTTGTCATTAGTTGCTGCTAATAGTTCAATTACATGTTGTTGGCCAAAGGTATGTGCAAATTGTTCAGCTGTTTGACCTGCGTTGTTTTGGTGTGCGTTGTCGCAATCAAGTGATACGAGTGTTTTAGCGATACTAAATTCACCTCTAAAAATTGCAGCCATAAGCGCTGTGTTACCACGGTTATCTTCTAAACAGGCATTAGCGCCTAAGTGTAAAAGCGTGTTGACCGTGTTTTTATTGCCATGATAAGTGGCAATCATCAACGCGGTGTAGCCTTTAATGTTATAGCTATTGATAGGAATACCAGCCTCTACAAATTGTTCAATTACGTCGGTATCGTTGGTACGTGCTGCGGCAAAGTAGTAAGCGAGTAAACTATCGTACTGTGCTTGTGGCGAGTTGTGGTTTTCAGCTTGCGTACTCGTTATTTGTGTATCTGTTGTATTTTGAGCATTAACACTATTGGTAAAGCTTATTAATACAGTTACTATAATTAATAAATTACGCATAACAGTCGCCTTTTAAAAAGAGGAGGGAGTTTACTCCCTTCCTCATAGTTGTGGTTGCTTATATAAGTGTTCGTTTAGTTGGGACTAACTTAAACAACAGGCTATTTACAAGGTAGCTGCAAGTTGTTTAACCATTTTAATATCGCCTTTTACAGCTTTTGTTAAACGTGTACCGTACTCACTGTCTGCTTTGTAGAAGTGGCTAAGCATTTTGTGTTTAACACTGCTGTTTTGCACTTTTCCTAAATCGCCTGCTAGGTTATTAATTAAATTTGTACGCTCTTGTTTACTAAAACCACGGTATAAAACACCTGCTTGAGCAAAGTTTTGTTGCTTTTTAATCGCGGCTTGTTGTACATAACCTTTCAGCTGCGTTTGGCTTCTACGGGCAATTGGGTTTTCAGCTACATTTTCGTGGCTTGGTTGGTAGTTCACATTACTTGTTGTGTTGCCGTAGTTCATTGCGCCGTCTTGGTTGTAGTTAACTACATTCACTTTTGCACGGTTTATTGGCAATTGCTGGTGGTTAGCACCCAAGCGGTACATTTGTGTATCTGAGTACGAAAATACACGCCCTTGTAATAAACGGTCTTCAGATGGCTCTATACCCGGAATAATATTGGCAGGTGCCATTGCAACTTGTTCAGTAGATTGAAAAAAGTTAGTTGGCATACGGTTTAAGGTCATAGTACCGACTTTGGTTTCTTTGACATCTAACCACATTTTAGTGGCGTCTAATGGGTTGTAATTAAAGTCATCAAGTTGTGATGGATCTAATGTTTTAATGTAAAGATCCCATTTTGGAAAATTACCTTTGCCTATTTCGGTGTATAAATCACGGGTTAAATGCTGGAAATCTTGGCTTTGTACTTTTGCCACGGCTTTAGCGTCTAAATTATCAATACCTTGCTGGCTTACCCAATGAAATTTAACGTATTTTACATCGCCCGATTTATTAATCATTTTGTAAGCATGTACGCCCCAGCCATCCATTTTACGCAGGCTTGCAGGTGTACCGTAGTCACTGTAAACCCACGTCAGCATGTGTGTTGATCCCGGCTCATACGAAAAAAAATCAAAAAATCGATTTGGATCCTGAATATTATCAACGGGAGATGGCTTTAATGAATGCACCATATCTGGAAATTTAATGGCGTCTCGAATAAAGAATACTGGCAGGTTATTACCCACTAAATCCCAGTTCCCTTCATCAGTGTAAAATTTGGTAGCAAAGCCTCGTGGATCACGCAGTGTCTCAGGGCTTCCTTTTGAGTGAATAACCGATGAGAAACGTACAAATACGTCAGTTTTTTTACCCGCTTCACTAAATGGGGCTGCAATAGTTAAATCATCTAATTCTTTACTCGCAACAAATACCCCATGCGCACCAGTGCCACGTGCATGTACAACACGCTCAGGAATACGCTCGCGAGCAAAGCGTTGCAATTTTTGAATTAACTGAACGTCTTCAAGTAATACACTGCCGTGTTCACCGGCGGTGATAGAGTTTTGATTATCACCCACTGGCGCACCGTTGTCTTTGGTTAATGTTGTGCTGGCACTTGTTGGAAGCGCAATGGCTAAAGCAAGTGCACTCAGTGTTAGTGCTGGTTTATTTTTAATTTTGTTTAATTGAGTATTCATAGTCGACCTCATGTATTTTTAGCGCTTGCGCCTCGCAAGCTTTTTAACTGAGCTCAGTGTATGTAATGAACGTTGTTCGGTAAAATTGATTGTTTAGATTGGTGTGATTTGTATTTTGAATGTATAACTACGAAGGTTGTGTAATTAAAAAGGCCTCATCAGGCCTTTTTAGGTAAAAACTTAGTCGATTAAAGTCTGCTTAGAGGGTAATGCAGGGAAAGCGCCTTTGATTAAACAGGCTTTCGAGCCACATTTAAGGCCAAAACTCAGCGCTTCTTTCACATAGTGACTGTGGTTTAACTTTTCAGTTAATTCAACTGCTGTATGGGCATGGTTTAAGTGATAGAGCACGCCTGCAATAAAGGCATCGCCTGCGCAAGTTGTATCAACAGGCTTAATTTGGGGGGCCGGTTGTTCGATAACGAATGTTTGATGATAGACTTTAGCTGGGTTAGCACCGTCAGTTAAAAACACTAAGGTGACGCCTTCATCTAACAGTAACTGAGTGTATTCTAATGGCGAAATAGCAGCTTGCTTTGCTAAAAACGTTAATTCCTCATAAGACAATTTAACAACATCGCAAAAACGGTAACAAGCAAACACACGATCTGCTATATCAGCAGTGTCTGACCACAAACTGTAGCGTAAATTAACATCAAAACTCACTAATATGTTATTGGTATTAGCGGCCTGTAATGCGCTCAATGTCGTCGTGTTAATGTTGCTGTGAGTCAATGTGTTAGAACAAAAATGAAATGTACTCAATGCTGACCAATTTATTTTATCAATATGTGCTTTAGTTACTAACAAGTCCGCAGTGTTATGACGATAAAAATTAAAACTACGTTCACCCACTTCGTCCAGGCTGACAATAACAAGCGCTGTTTGTGCCTTTTCGATGGTAAATAAATACTCGGTATCGACTTGATAATGATCAAGTGAGCGTCGCAATTGACGTGCAAAATGATCATCGCCCATGCCACCACAAAAATAAGCGTTACCGCCTAATTTTTGATACCCAACAGCGACATTTGCAGGTGCTCCGCCAGGGATAGGTGCGTAGGCACTATTGTCATTATCAACCGGCAGCATATCTATCAGTAGTTCGCCAAAGCTCAATAATTTTTTCATGTGTTAATACCTTAAAAAGCCCAGCAAAATAGCTGGGCACTCAACAAGGGAGAGAGTATTCGTTTAGTTAAATAAGTACTTTAACGTTAATGACGTTGTACGACCATTGATGGCGCGGGCACGAATAATATTATTATCTGGAACGCTGCCTTCCTCAGCTTCAGTAATTCCAACAGTATCGAACAGGTTGTTTACGTTCAAAGCAAGGTTAAGGTTTTCAGTTAGATCGTAGCTTACAAAGCCATTGACCTGCGTGTAGCCGTCAAATTTAAGATTATTATTATCCTGAGCATAGGCGTCAGTGGTGCCAATAAAGCTCATGCCAGCAGAACCTTTGTTAAAGTTGTAACGGGCCATCAATGAATAAATAAAGTCAGCTTGACGGCGTGGTGTATTACCCACAACTTCAGGTATTAGCGCATCTTTTGCAATTTCAGCATCGGTCCACGTAAAGTTACCGCGAAAATCCCACGCATCTAAAAAGTAGGTGGATTCAAGCTCAATCCCTTTTGCTTCGTATTCACGATCAAAGAACTTTTGTGATGTTGCTTCAAAATTTTGTTCTTCTGTTTCAGCATAGAATGCGGTTGCGAATACTGAGAGTGAATCAAAACGCTTTTTAACACCAAACTCGTATTGGTTTACCTCATCAACGGCGTCTTCATCAGCAACAGAGCCATCTGCTTGAACTTTACCAAACAATAAGCGGTCAGCATTGGCGCGGCCACCTTGGCTAATACGTGCAAATGCAGCAAGACTTGAGTCAATTTGATAATTAGCGCCGACAGAGTAAGAAGTGTAGCTCCAGTCGTAATCAACTATACTTGGATTACTGATATCAATACCGGCAACATTTTGTTCTGGGATTGAAATCGCTCCATCACGATTCATATCAACGGTTGATGTTACAGCGCCAGCATAAGTACCTCGTGCTTCACCACTGTCATAACGAGCGCTGGCATCAATACTTACATCACCAAGCTTGGTTGAAAAGGCAACATACGGTGCGCGGGTTTCGTAATCAGTGTCGTAGTTACGTTGGCAGCAATTACCCCAAAAAGGAGTGCCATAGGCATATAATCCACTATCAGAATAGCTATCGCCATTTTGTGCAAAAACATCAAGGAGCGCTGCATTATCGCCTTTTAGCTCCATAAGGTATGAGTTCCAAAGCCACGACATACTAATTGTTTGGCTCGATGCATAATAGCCAAGGGTTACGCTGGTATCGTCGCTGAGCTCTTTGGTTAGTTTTAAGTCATTGACGATTGAGCCAAAGTCATTCATGGTGACATCGAAGGTATGAATACGCATTGCAAGGTCGTCTGTAAAGGCTTGCCCTTTTGAACCGCCCGTTGCGTAGTTTAATGTTGCGCCACTGCCCGCAATACTTGCGGCAATATCACCTGCGTTACCAACTTCTGCGGGGATCAAAGAAGTAAAGTTACCGCTAACGGATGATTTTCTAAAGCGGTTTTCAATACGCCAATCGTTGTCTAAATCAAACACGGCTTCAAAGCCAACTGCGTCGACTTGCGGGTTCATGCCGTTGCGCATATCACCGCGGCTAATTTGGTTATTACCATCTAAGCGAGTGGTAGATAGAAACTGTGCTGAATGTGGCGTGTCTGTTTGTGCATCGAACCCTTTAATTGAGCTACCATCAGCGTACATTGGCATTGGTAAGTAGCCAATGCTTTGGTCGTCTAAATGCTTGTAATAAAGGCGAACATAGCCTGAATCAAATTCTTTTGTCAGGTTTGCTTTGATTTGACCGCCTTTGTTAGCGGTATAACCCGCTTCACGAGGGCCTTCACCTTGACGAATAAAACCGCCCACATGAAAGCGCACACTGTCGTTTAAGTAAGTACCGTATTCAAAATCAGTTCGTAACGAGTCATAATCAAGTCCAATTGTGGTCGCAACAGAGCCAGACTCTTCTTCACCTGTTTTTGAAATAATATTAATAATACCGCCAGGGGCATCACTGGCCGCGGTAGAAGCTGACCCGCCACGAATTGACTCCACCGTTTGTACTGTGCTGTCTAATCGCATAAAAATGTCGGCGTTACCAAATGCAACATCGCCAAACTGCATAATAGGAAGGCCATCTTCTTGGAGTTGCAAAAATTTTGCGCCCCCAGAGGCAACAGGTAAACCACGAACAGCAATATTTGCATTACCTTCACCACCGGTCGATTCTGAACGAACACCCGGAATGATTCTAAAGGCTTCTGCTGTTGAACGAGGAGTTGCAACTTGAATCTCATTCAAAGAAACACTGCTAACTGAAACGCTTGAAGCCATGATAGTAGTGCGTCTTGGTACACCGGTTACGACAATGGTTTCAAGGCCTTTTTTAGCTTCGGTCTCTTGCTGTGCTTCTTGCGCATATAAACCTTGGCTAACAGCTAAAGCAAGTGCGCTTAGTAAATAAAGTGTTGTGTTGTGTGTTGTCATAATATGCCTCGTTGATTACTGACCCAATGGGCTTGTTATTTTTACTTAATCGATTAAGTAAAAATAACAAAGATTTTACATTAAGCAACTTATTTTTGTATTTAAATGTTTGTTTTTTGCTCTTTCATTGTTTTTAAACGACTTTTTATATTACTTTTTTGCACCAAATTAATCGTGTTGTGCGTTAATGTGATGCAATGCCTGCGCTGAAGGGTCTTTAAAGTAGTTATATAACATAGCGACAAAGAGCAATATTGCAAAGCCTGTTGCTAGAATAAAGCCATATTTTACATGTCCAAACATGTCACTAATCATACCCATAAACAGAGGCGCTAAAGCCGCTGACAAGGCGGTAAAAAACAAAATAACACCCGCAACGGCACCATGTTGTTGCACCGCAAAGCATGAAATACCCTTAGAGTTTAGTGTTGGGTATACCATCGACATGAACAAGCCTGAAAGAGGCAACAGCAGGACTGCTGCATTGACGCCTCCTATCAATGTTCCGATATAACAACCAGCTATCCCTAAGCTTAGCCAAACCATGACACTTTGCCAGCTAAAGCGGTTAAGTAACCACACGGCGATAAAACGGCCAGCGGCACGCAGGATAAAAAAGATAGTCAGAGCATATGTCGCCATCAGTGTCCATGATCCTGTGTAATCTGCGAGTAAGGTCGGCATCCATACATAAATAGCCACTTCAGTTGCCACATACAGTGCGATAGCTAATGAAAAGCCCAGTGCATAAGGGTTTTTCACCATCTTCATGGTGGTTGCAAGTGAGGTTGGTTTTGCTGTGGTTTTTACGACGGGTGGGTAGTCAGCACGCCAAGCAAGTACAGCTAAAATTAAGCACATAATACCTGCAATGACATATAAATAAGTCCAACTTACTTGTTGGGTTAGTAAAAAGCTCACTAAAGCTGGGCCAACAATAGCGCCTATACCAAAGAACCCTTCTACCTTATTCATGGTTTTTGTATGCTCGTTATTACTTTGTGAAATATCGCCAAGTAGCGCCAGTGCACCTGTTTTAAATAAACCAATGGCTAAGCCTATTAAGCATAAAAGTAATACAAAAATAATGAAGCTGCTGCTAACGGCAAACAAAAAACAGCTGATAGAAAATAGTAATAAGCCCAACATAATAGTTTGTTTGCGGCCAAAGCTATCAGCTAAAAACCCAAGGAAAAGCCCGCTTAGAGCGATTAAAGCCATGGGAGCATAATGAAATGCACTGGCTTGTGTCATCGTTAGGTTAAATTCTTTTATAAGCTCAGGGATGATCATGCCAACTGCATCTGAGGTCATAGCAAACATAAAGAACATCATATATGTGAGCCAACGTATGTGTTGCAATGAAGTATTGCTAACGAGAGTGTGCGTTTTATTCATCTTTATATCCTCGTTAGGTGATTAAGCATTTTTATAATTAACTCAGTACATTAATTATAAAATGATAGTTTAACCATCCCGTTTTTGTATCAAAGTTGTAAAAACTTCTTGTAAAAATTGGTTTCCTAGTTAAAGATATATCTTAATCGATTAAGATTCAACTTGGTATTTACACATGATGAAGAATAAAGTTCAACTGATCACCTATGCAGATCGCATCACAGGACAAGGCATCAATGCTTTATCCGATTTACTCAATGGCCCGCTAAAAAATGTGTTTGGTGGTGTACATCTACTGCCTTTTTATAATCCAATAGATGGCAGTGATGCGGGGTTTGACCCGATAGACCATAGTGCTGTTGATGAGCGAATTGGCACATGGCAAGATATTCAAGCGTTAGGTGAACACTATGATTTAATGGCTGACTTAATTGTAAATCATGTTTCAGCACAGTCTTTTCAGTTTAAAGATGTATTAAAAAATGGTAAGAAATCAGATTACTGGGATCTATTCTTAACAAAAGAAGATGTATTCCCTGGTGGTATGAGTGAACAAGAGCAAAAAGCAATCTACCGTCCACGTCCAGGGAGTTGTTTTACGGCTATTACCTGTGAAGATGGGGAAACGTATGAGTTTTGGACAACATTTACTGATAATCAAATAGATATCAATGTAAAGTCAACGCCAGGTATTGAGTATTTAGATAATGTTTTGACAAAGTTTTCGCAGAATAATGTCAATATCATCCGCTTAGATGCCGCAGGTTATGCGATAAAAGAAGCTGGAACTAACTGTTTTATGCTAGATCAAACTTTTGATTATTTAGATAAGTTATCAGCACAGGCTAATGATTTATGCATGGAAACTATTGCTGAAATTCATAGCCACTACCAAACACAGGTTGAAGTCGCTAAACGCGTTAATATGGTATATGACTTTGCATTACCACCGCTGATTTTGCATAGCTTATTTACTAATAATAGCGATGCATTAGTGCAATGGCTTAAAATTTCACCTCGAAACTGCCTAACCGTGCTTGATACACACGATGGCATTGGCATTATCGATGCCGGTCCTATGGGCGAGAAGCCGGGCCTTTTAAATGCGGCGCAAATAGATAACTTAGTCGAGACTATTCACGCAAATAGTAATAACCAAAGTCGCCAAGCGACTGGGGCTGCTGCGAGTAATGTCGATTTATATCAAGTTAATTGCACCTATTATAATGCCTTAGGCGCGAGTGATTTTGATTACTTAGTTGCAAGAGCAATCCAGTTTTTTGCCCCAGGTGTGCCCCAAGTTTATTATAGCGGACTGTTTGCTTGTGAAAATGATATGACATTATTGGCAGAATCAAACGTGGGTCGCGATATTAACCGCCCGTATTTAGATGCCGATATCATCTGTGAATCATTAGCAAAGCCAGTGGTTAAAGGGCTTCTTAAATTGATTACTATTCGCAATACACATAACGCATTTAATGGCGAGTTTAGTGTTACAGGAAACACAAATAGTTGTTGCCTAAAATGGCGTAAAGATGACAATGCTATTGAATTCAAAATAAACTTTGAAACTCGTGAAGCACTCATCATTGAGCATACCTCATCAGAGCAAGTACTTACTTCGTTAAATGATTTATTAGCTTAATGAGAGCTCAGACAGTGCGTGTGGTTACCTTTGAAAATTAAACAGGTGTTAACCTTGAAAGGTTAAGGTATGTGACCTTTCAAGGTTGAATTTACAGCAGTCTGTTTGTTCTTTAGGCAAGGTAGCGCCTATGTAGTGTGGTTATTCGCCATAAATAGGCGATAACACAGCATTAATGTCAAACAGGCGCTGCTCAAAAGGTTTTGCCTAAGGCGATTTACTCTTTGTTGCCTACATGGAGGGTGGTAAAAGGCGTGAACAGAACGCGGAAGCTTTGCTTGGTTTTGATGTAGCCCACAAGGTTACGAACCTGACGCCGCGGTTAAATCGCCCCTAGTTTGAGCAAATTTTAATCCGCCAAAGTCAACAACCCCTAGCCACTTTGACCCAATTGCAGTTCGTGGTTAATGAGTGCTTTATTTTCTTCTTTGGTAATAAACAAATTAGCAGCTAATGCGCCTTTTTCTTCACTGTTTTGGTGGATTGTAGTTAACTTGGGTACGAATCGCTGCGCTTCATCAATGCCATCAAACCCCACAATTCTTATATCGTCAGGAATTGTTAGGCCCATTTTAATCGCTTCTCGCATTGTCGCAAGGGCGATAAGATCGCTCATACACAGCATGACTGAAGGGCGAGGTAGGCAGCTCAGCGCCTCTTTAGCAGCAATACTTGCATAGCGCTCAGTACTTTCAGGAATATTCCAAATGCGATCTTCCCCAATGGTAATATCTTGTTCTGCTAAGGCTTTTTGATAGCCGCGTAATCGTTGGTGCGCGATTGATTGCCCAGCTTCAAATTCATGGTGTTCATATACGCGGCATAATACATTTTCATCGAGCAAACGCAGGCCTAAAATAGCGACTTGGTCATCTTTATGTTGCAGGGCATGTTTTGCAACTTCGTAGCTAGCTTGTTCATTATTTATATTTACAGAGGCATTGCGGCCTATGTCAAAGTCAACAGTCACTACATGTTTAGGCACAGTTTTTAGTTGTTCTACTAAGAGCTGGTTTCGTGGGCGGCCATAGCAAATAAAGCCATCAACAAAATCAACCACACTGTTTAAATTGTCACTATTGCCAGAAAACAATAAAAGATTATTGCCGCTTTTTTCTAGCACAGACGCGACCCCTCTCATAAAACTACTCGCCACCGGATCTGACACCATATATTCAACGCTATCAGGAAGCACTAACGCAATAATATTAAATTTACCTCGGCGTAGAGACTGAGCGGCTTTGTTCGGACCAAAATATCCCAACTCTTTACATGCCGCTAAAATTGATTCTCTGCGATTTTTAGATAATTGATCCGGGCGGTTAAACGCATTTGACACTGTGGCATTTGAAACACCTAATTCTTTTGCAATACTTTTTAGTGTCCAATGGTTTTTTGTACTCATATAACCTACTCAAACGAGGATGTTGATTGAAAGAGTAAATTACCATACTAGGCTTTAAATCAAAGCACTAATTCTATGAAAAACGCCGGTTTAGGGTTCCTGTCTATGTTTATTCAACCCCTTTGAAAAAAAACAACCCAAAAGAACTGCCTTTTAATATTTTGTTAAAACCAATATATGAATATTCGTTAATGTTATATAAAATATATTGTATACAATTATAATATAATGTTACAAAATATACCTCAATAACCCGTTCTGAATTGAGAACACACTAATAATTGAAGGTAGAGTATGAAAATTAATACACTGATTCTGGCGTTACCAATATTGGGCATGAGTACAATGGCATTGGCTGAGGAAGTAGGGGAGCGTACATTTAAGCCTAAGTCAGCAGCTGTTGAGCGTGTGCATCATCATGGTGTTGAACAAAACCATAACGAAAAAGCACCAATTGCTAAAGTGCAGAGCCAACCGCAGCTTTTGAGCGCACGTATGATGACAATGCAAGCCGCGGCTGTTACATGTGATTTGGATGCATTAGCAACGGCGAGTACATCAACCATTATTACTGAAGTTAAAAACCAAGGTTCACAATGCATTAATGAACTATTTAGTGCCTCAGCATCAATACAAAGTCAGGTGTTTACGTCTGATAAAATGTTCGCTGTTGCTAACCATGCAAAGTCACTCTCACAGACTTATGCAGGCGGTGGTAATGTTGAGTTAGAGGCGCTGTTTTTATACCTTCGCACAGGCTTTTATGCCGAGTTTTATAACGATAGTGTTAGTTTTGCGACATGGGTTACGCCAGCGGTTGTAGGTGCAATTGATGCATTTGTTAATAATACCCATTTTTATGATGATAATGACGGCCACGGTAAAACACTTTCAGAAGTGATAATTACTATGGATAGTGCAGAACAACAGCACCGCTACTTAGGTGTGGTTAAGGGGTGGCTTACACGTTTTAACGAAAGTTATGCTGCAAAATGGAATATGCGCAGTGCCGTAAATGGTATATTTACCTTACTTTATCGTGGTCAGTGGAATGATGCGTTTGTTACTGCTGTAGGCAAAGATACCGACTTGGTAGTTAAACTGAATACGTTTACGCAACAGCAATGGATGATTGGATCAGATGCACAATACTTAATTGTTAATGCGGCAAGTGAACTAGCGCGGCTTAAGAAATATTCAGGCACTGTTATTCAAGCGACGGTAGATACAGGCATTAAAGCTATTTTCAGCACCTATAACAGTTTTGGTTATGGCGATGCGGTATGGCTTGCGACAGCGGATTCTGTCAGCTATTACGCGGATTGTAATGATTATGGTATTTGTGGGTTTGTGGAGCAACTTACCCAGCAAGCACTTTCGCAAAGCTACAGTTGTAGCAGCACCATTAAAATTCGCTCGCAAAATATGACTGCAATCCAACACGCTGCGGCATGTGATGCAATGGGGGCGGAAGAGGGCTTATTTCATAATAAACTAGCAACAAATAACACTCCAGTAGCTGATGATAACAACAGTTTTTTACAAGTAAATATATTTGATAGCAGCGACGATTATGGTAAATATGCGGGTGCTATTTTTGGTATTAATACAAATAATGGTGGGATGTATTTAGAAGGTGACCCTTCTGTTGTGGGTAATCAAGCAAATTTTATTGCTTATGAAGCAAGTTACGCCAATGCAGAGCATTACGTGTGGAATTTAGAGCATGAATATGTACATTATCTTGATGGCCGCTTTGATTTATACGGTAACTTTAATTCACCAACGCAAGATATTGTTTGGTGGTCTGAAGGCGTTGCAGAATACGTTGCTAATTTAGATAATAATGAAGCCGCTAAAAATACCATCAGTGATGGCTCTCGTTATACATTAGCGCAAGTGTTTGCCACTAACTATGACGGTTTTGATCAAGACCGCATTTATCGCTGGGGCTATTTAGCCGTTCGTTTTATGTTTGAACGTCATAATAGCGAAATCAATGTCATGCTTGCTCATACTCGTGTTGGCGATTGGAATGGATACAAAGCTAAAACAGTTCAATGGGCAAATAGTTACGAAAATGAGTTTGTGCAATGGTGTGATGATTTAGTTGCAGGTACACCGACCAATAATCCACCAACAGCACAGATCAACGGCCCATATGCCGGCATGCAAAATAGTGAAATCAGTTTTACAAGCAACGGCAGTGTTGATAGCGATGGGGCAATTGCAAGCTACCAGTGGGACTTTGGTGATGGTAGTAGCTCTAATGAAGCAAATCCTGCACACATTTACACGACTGCGGGTGAATATACAGTGTCACTAACGGTTATTGATAATCAAGGTAGTAGCCAAACAGTAACAACGCTTACCAGTGTTGAAGCAGATACAAGTGTTGGAGATAGTGAACTAGTTAATGGTCAGGCAACAGTGATAAGTGGTACTCAGAACGAATTGTTGTATTTTAGTTTTGATGTACCACAAGGTGCGACTGATTTAGTGTTTAACTTAAATGGTGGCACAGGCGATGCTGATTTATATGTCAGTTATGAAGCTACCCCAACTGTAAATAGCTACGATTGTCGTCCGTATGTGGGTGGTAACAGTGAGCAATGTGCAATAAACCCTGCACAAGTTGGTACATATCAAGTCATGGTTCGGGGCTATAATATGTTTGATAACGTGCAACTTACAGCGTCTTACACTGGCGCTGCGAGTAACGTACCAAATGTATGTGCAACACAAGGGAGCCGCAGTAGTGGGCGTTTAAATGATGGCGATGTGATTTGTTTAGGTAACAACGACCCAATGTGGTTTAGTATTGGCGATGTGCAAGGACAAAATGGTGTGGCGATCACGACCGCAAATGGCAGTGGTGATATTAGCCTTAGCTATTCAAATAGTAGCTGGCCAAATGGTGTGAATGAACAAGCACAGTCAAGCAATACAGGGAATGGCGAATGTATTTACATTAGCAACCAGAGTCAATATTGGGGTTATTTAAAAGTATCAGGCAATAGCACAGGTGCAAGCCTAGTCGTTGACTTTAACAGCGGTGGTTGCCGTTAAAGTGAAACCAATAATGTAATAAAAACCCACAAAAAGCCCATGTAAATGGGCTTTTTTGTAGATTTTTTAAACAGTTAAAATGCCTTTAATAGCTGTAGTTTAATTGCTTTTGCACCTTGCTGCGGTATGGTTTTAAGCTCATTCGCAATATAAAGTAAGCAAGGCAAAAGAATCAAAGACGTTAGTGTGGCAAATAGCACAGCAAAACTTAATGAAACAGCCATTGGGATCACAAACTGTGCTTGTAAACTGCTTTCAAACATCAAGGGTAATAAACCAATGAATGTAGTGAGTGATGTTATTAAAATTGCTTTAAAGCGAGCGGCAGCACCTTGGCAAATTGCTTCATTTAGAGGCATTTTATTACGCAGTTGGTTGACTCGTGTTAATAGTACGAGAGCATCGTTTATAACGACGCCAGATGCGGCAACTATGCCAAAAATCGACATCATACTTAGTGTATACCCCAGCAGTAAATGCCCATACAACGCGCCTGCCGTGGCAAACGGTATAACAAAAATAATCAGGAACGGTTGGCTATAGCTCTTCAGTGGTATTGCTAATAAGCTATACACCATTAATAACGCGATTATAGCAAACGAAGTGACTTGGCTTTGTTCTTGTTGCTGCTCCTTTAAATGTTCACCTAAATCAAAAGACACATCAGGGTAGCGGGCTTTTATAGCGGGTAATATTTGGGTTTCAATTGCTAAATGTATCGCTTTTGTTTGCGGCTTTTTACTTGGAACAATAAACGCAGAGACATTAAATGTTCTTCTGCCTTGTTCTGTATGAATTTCATGGCTGCTTTGCGTTGTAGTGAGTGTTGCTATCTCTGAAAAAAACACTTGTGAGTGCTCATTTACACTAATAGGTAGGTTATTTAAAGATGAAAAAGATTGGCGTTCGTTTAAATCCCCTCGAACCATAAATCGGACGGTTTGTTGTTGTGTAACAACTCGCTGTACCTCAATACCATAAAAGTAGGCAAATACCTGTTTAGCAACTTGGTTTGAAGTTAGCCCCAAATGGCGTCCTTTAGGTGTTAGCTGAATTTTCCATTCTTGCTGATTTGTGTTTAAGTTTGATGTTAATTGTGTGATGGCCTCATGTTCAGATAAAGCGGTACTCAAATCTAAAGTGGCAGCAGTTAGCATACTTAAATTATCGCTATATAATTGATAGCTTAGTTCAGGCTTTTGATTAATATCAATAACATCAGATTCAATGGTAATTGCTTTAACGCCAAGTAGCGTCGGCATCGCAGCTTGCCAGTGACGTGCTAATTCAAATGCATCAAAGGGGCGCTTATCTTCATCAACCAAGGGGGCGAGCACTTCGCCCTCGGTATCATTATCGAGCCAAATGTAGGTGTCTTTTACAAGCGAACGCCCTGAGATTTGCTGTGTTTGTTGCTCTACTTGTAAAACCATTTGTTCTATACTTTTAACAGCATGCAATGTTTGTTGATGCGACGCATTGTTATCCATTTGAATATGAATAGATGGAAAATCATGCGGAACTTTAGGTACGGCAGTAAAGCCAATTAAACCTGTTTTTACAAGTAAAATAGCGCCAGCTAAAAATGCAATAAAGAGCATTAATACTGGATACCTAAAGTGAATAATATGCTTTAAAACTGGCACAAATGTATCCGCTAGCCATTGATTAAAGGCGTGATCAAACTTTGTTCTCCAGTGGGTTTTAGAAAGAGGCTTGATAGGGCTATGAGCAAGGTGTGCGGGCAAAATCATTTTGGATTCTATCAAACTAAAAAATAAGCACAGTAGAGCAACGCCCGCAATGGCGATAAATTGCCCTGAGTTAGGGCCTGTGCTAAACATAAATGGCATAAACACAGCCATTGTGGTGAGTACACCGAATGTAGCAGGGGCAACGACCTTACTAGCCCCTGTGATTATATTTTCAACATTATGGCCGTAATCGGTTGTTTCGTTCGCAGCGCTTTCACTAATAACAATGGCATCATCTACCACTATGCCTAACACCATAATAAACGCAAAAAGTGATACAACATTAAGCGTTACGCCGATAAACGGCATTAACCAAATAGCGCCTAAAAAGCTAACTGGCAAGCCAAGCATTACCCACATGGCCAAGCGCACCCGTAAAAATAAACTCAATACAATAAAAACTAACAATGCCCCTTGGGCTAAATTGTTTAACATCATATTAAGTCGTCCTTCTAAATAGTAGGTGGTGTCGACTAATTGGTACAAAGAAAACCCCGCAGGCAGCAGAGGGGTTTTATACGCTAAATAAGATTGTACACTTTGCGCCACAGCGGTAATTGACTGTGACTCATCGGCTAAAATACGCATATAAAAAGCATTTTTGCCATTTAACTTTGCTAGGTGCAATTGCTCAGTGAGTGATTTTTTTATAGTGGCAATATTGCCTAATGTGAGTAATTCGCCATGCTCAGTATTCAATATTGGCAGGGAGTTTAAGCTCGCTATTGTTTCTTTTCGGGCTGGCATTTGTAGATTGATTTTGCCATTTTTAGTAGCAATTTGACCCGCGCTGATATTTTGCGAATGTTGACTAATAAGATCAGCAATGTCCTGTAATGACAGTCCGTAGCGTTGTAATTGATAGCGAGTTACCTCTATTGAAAACTCAACATCGGGTAAGTTTGTTGCTTGTACGTGACTAATTAGGTCTCGGGCTAACAACTCTCTTTTAATATGTTCACCAAACTGCTTTAAAGCGAGTTTATCGTCTGGCCCGGTTAGTACTAAGCTTACTGCATTTTGTAACTGCGGCTTATTTTGTAAAATGATAGGTTCCATTGCTTTTGGTAAATCAGCGATGGCATCTAATTTGTGTTTGATTTCATTTAGCCTTTGCTCACTGGATTGATCTGCGTATAAAGCAATGGTCATACTGGCGCTATGTTGCCTAGCTTGGCTTTGAACTCGTTTAATGCCCGCTTGGCCATTGAGGGCGTGCTCTATTTTGGCTACGACCTGTTCTTCAAGCTCTTTTGCAGAGGCACCAAAATATTGAATTTGTATATGGATCTCAGGGTTTTTAGCTATTGGGAACATTTGTCTTTGAATACTGTTAAAGCTTAACAATCCCATCGCAATAATAAATAACATCAATAAGTTAGCAACCAATGGGCGATGACAAAAAAAAGCGATCACACTGTTTTTATAAGGTGCTGCTGGTGTGTGCTGTGTCGTCATAGTGAGTTGCCCTCAAGAGGGGCTGTCGCTAGAGCTGAGTTAATGACATTTACTGCCATGTTTTCTCTTACAATTTCAGGGCGTTTATCGACTAAAATAATTGATTCATCGCTAGGTAGTTGAATCATTAAATTGTGTTTTTGCATGTTTAAGATTTCAACCGGGATTGACTGTAAGGTATTGTTTGCAGACAAAGCCCATATACGGCTATTAGTAACCATATGTTGTGCCACAACTGCTGCATTCTTAAAGTGTCTTGTTGGTACAGAGACGTGTACAAATTCACCAAATTCGATCCTTTTTCCTTGATTAAGTAATCCGTAGGGATCCGTAATTTCAACAATATAAATAGCGCTACGAGTTGAAGAAGAGCGCGTACCAATACTGCGTGTTAAGCGGCCAGTATGAATAACATGATGATGGTTAATAATCACATTGTTTATTGGTAAACTAGGCAACACACTTAATTTATTATCTGCAATGGCAACATGAACCTCGGCTTTAGCAACATTAGCTAAACGCCCCAGCGTTTGCCCTTGACTGATAACCTGACCAAGGCCTACTGCGCGGTTTTGAACGAGTGCGTCGTAAGGTGCCCTATATGCACTACGGGCAAGGTTTGTTTGTGCAATTTGCAATTGCGTTTGTGCGGCAAGTAATAAAGCTTTGGCACTTTTAACTTGCGGCTCTCGTTTTGCAAGGGGGTTGGTAGAAGGCGTGTTAGCAAGTAAAAGCGTGGCTTTGGCAACGCTTGCTTTGGCTTTTTCTTCTTCAAGCTCTGCGCTGGCTTTTGCAACTTTAGCCTCTGCAAGTGTCACTGCGGCCGTTAAATCAAATGGATTAAGTTTGATCAACACAGTGCCTTTTTTAACGATCCCGCCATCAATAAAGCTCGGATGTAAGTAGATTACTTTCCCTGCAACTTCAAAAGCAATATCAGTGTTTTCGATTGGTTTTACAACGCCTGATAATTCAAGCTTAGTATTCATCAATTTAGGCGTTATGGGCGTTACACTTATAAGTGGCAAAGGCTTAGCTGAAGAGCTAGTTGGCTCAGAGTTTGCCTTTGACGAAGGTGTAATAAAATAGCCAGCCAACACGATTAATATAATCATTAAGAGTGTTAAAAACCATCGTCCTTTGATGCCGTAAAACATTTTGAGCATGAAAATTCATTCCTTTTTTTATTATCAAGGACCCTTATTAAATACAGGGAAATGCTTGTAATTATCTATTTTGATATGTTATAACATTTTTAGTTAATTATGTGTAACAATTTTTCCTAAATTAGGTATGTATGTCTCAAACAATTTCACCCTATCAACATGCGTCGCAAATTTGTGATGTATTTCAAATGATCAAAAATATAAAGATGGATTCTTTTGAAGCGCCGAACATGGCATTGTATGAGCGCTTTATGGCTTTACTGTCTAATCAACAAGATGAAAAATTTGCTAGCCAAGTTTTAGCTGAACCTTGCCTCAATACAATTAAAAGTGATATAGCGTCACTTTTTGCAGCCGCGTCGGGGCGCTATGAACATTACTGGGCGCAAAAAGTACTTGCCTCTACCGCACCTATCTCGACCTTAGAGTCTGATTACCCTTGGTTTAGTCATTACCAAAGAGCGGTTGGTTTAGAGTCAAATGCTATTTATGCCTTATCAGGTAAGCAAAATTTAAACGTATTAATGGCTGGCAGTGGGCCGCTGCCTATTACGTCAATGCTCCTTTCTCAGCAAGGTATGAAGGTGAGCAATCTAGACATTGACGCACAGGCATTAACCGTTGGTGAGCGTGTGCAAAAACATGTTTACCCACAGCAGAATCAAAAATTTAGTTGTGCAGATATTTGTGAATTTGAAGACCTTGAACAGTTTGATGTAGTGTGGCTGGCTGCATTAGCGGGGTCAAGCGATGTAAAAAGGCAAATATTATCGCATTTATTTACGCGCATGCGAGCGGGAAGCTTTGTTGTCGTGAGAACAGCATTTAATTTACGTCAGCTACTTTACCCCAGTATTGAGCTGAGTGATTTAATGCCTTTTACTCCTAAATTAAAAATTCAGACCTATAGTGATAATTTTCATTCTATTTTGATCGCGCAAAAGCCGCTTGAAGAGCAACCTTAATGCACGCATTAGCACCTTTTCGTGGATTAACCCCTGAGTACAAATTGATGCTGTTTGCTGCATTTGTATTTAACTTAGGTTTTTATATGTTGATCCCATTACTGAGCCATTATCTAGCAGAGAACTTACTTTTGAGCGCCACATTGATCGGCGTAGTCATGGGAGTTCGCTCGTTTTGTCAACAAGGTTTGTTTTTAGTCGGTGGTGTGTTAGCTGACAAGCTTGGTGTTAAGCGATTGATAATAGCAGGGTGTTTTTTACGAGCAGTCGGTTTTTTACTGTTTTTATGGGCCGATCACATTGTTGTTTTGTTTTTAGCTGCATTTTTGACGGGCTTTGCGGGGGCATTGTTTACACCTGCTGCTCAAGCCTATTTTGCACATGCGCAAGGGATCAGTAAAGCAAACATGTTTGCGCTCGTTGGTGTTGCAAGAAACGCTGGCGAGCTGCTTGGTCCTGTGTGCGGTTTATTATTAATTTCAATGAGTTTTGGTTTACTGTGCGGCGTAGCTGCGTTTCCTTTTTTATGTTTTGGTATCGCGTTTATTTATTATTTACCAACAGCAAAAAAATCACAAAAAAGTGCAGGACTTAATACTCGTGATTTAATTAAAACAGTGTTGGGTAATCGTGCATTTTTACAACTTTGCGCAGTGATGATGGGCTACTTTATGCTGATCAACCAAATCTCATTTGCGATGCCTATTTTTTTAGGTCAATTAGATATGCCACTGCATAGTGTGACTTGGTTATTAAGTATGTGCGCATTGATTTCAATCCTAGTACAACTACCCATTACGGCGCTGACTGAGCGTATTAATAAAGATGCTCTGTTTATTAGTGCAGGGCTTACATTGATGGGGAGTGGTTTTTTAGTCATGTTATTTGAAGTACAGAGTCAGTGGCAGCT
The DNA here is from genome assembly GCF_012952265.1 of Pseudoalteromonas sp. NEC-BIFX-2020_015. Taxonomy (NCBI): domain Bacteria; kingdom Pseudomonadati; phylum Pseudomonadota; class Gammaproteobacteria; order Alteromonadales; family Pseudoalteromonadaceae; genus Pseudoalteromonas; species Pseudoalteromonas sp. NEC-BIFX-2020_015. Next base: position 30,890 of record NZ_JABCJL010000031.1, on the reverse strand, counting down.
ATACCTTCAATTGGGGCTGTTAGCCTTATTTTTTAGTGTAGCAACTGCAATGAGCTTACCGCTTATTATGAAACAAATTGCGAACTCGGCACCGCCAGGAACGGTGTCTACTCACTATGGATTCTTTTACTTATTTGCAGGTTTTGGATTAATCATAGGCAGTGCTTTAGCTGGTTATGCCTTAGATTTAGAGCAGCAAGTACCGGGCTTAATTTGGTATTTATTTGCTTTAATAGGAGGAGTAAGCGCACTTGCACATTTATATTTAAGCTCGCCAAATAAAGAAGAAAAGCTAGGGCGTGTTGACCTTTCGTGATTAATTTTGCAGCAGTATGTTTGGTATTTAGGCAAGGCAGCGCCTATGCAGTGTGGTTGTTCCCCATAAATAGGCGATAACGCAGTATAAATGCCAAACATGCGCTGCCCAAAGGGTTCTTCCTAGGGGCGATTGACTCTTTGTTGCTCGGTTTTGACTTAGCCCGCTAGGTTACAAACCTCGCGCCGCGATTAAATCGCCCCTAGATTGAACAAATTTCAATCCACAAAGGTCAACAGGCCCTAAACACATTCAACACTTAAAAGGATAATTTATGCAACAGTTAAATACACAGCAACAACAGGCTCTGATGTCTGATTACTTGCAAAAAGGCTGGAAACAAGAAGTGATGGAGTTTTCATCCGTTCACCTTGAACCTGGTTATATCAAAGGCTTAATAGATGTTAAATATTTTCAAATGCCAGGAGATGGCGAGTTTCATTTTAGTGCGCAAAGCGCAATGATTTGGATTTCGCAGTTAGGGATAATATATGGCTGTTGGGATAATCAATTAGAGACAAAAGCAGGTGAAGTGTATTTGAGAGATATTGATCTTAAGTTTAAACGTACGATTAATAAAACAGAGCAAGTGAGTTTTGAAGGTTTTTTCCCTAAACACTGTAAAAAGAAATTATCAGAGGATTTAGTGTATTACAAAGATGCAAAAATAATTGTTGAATCTGGCGCGTTTATTGGCAGTGCAAGCTTTATGGTGCCTTTAAAATGAAGTGTAAGTATATTAATTTTAAACAGCGAAAGAATTAATCTATAAATAAGCTCTTTACAATATGGGTACAGTAAGTGTTATGATATAACAAATCTTGAATGTTATATTGTTAAAGGAACTACAATGCACTTTTCTCTTCGCTCATTCCAACTTTGCTCTATCCAAATAGGGGTTGCACTTAGCTTATGCTCAACTGCAGCCTACGCAAAAAAAGATGAATCACTCGAAATAATAGAAGTTACTGCAAAGCGACAGGCTTATCGTGGTAACTTTGATGTGCTGGAAACACCTGAGGCCATCTCGGAGATAAACCAGCAGTTAATCGAAAATACCGGTGTGGCAGGGTTAACTGAGGCGTTAGATTTATCAGCTTCAGTATCGAGACAAAATAGCCTCGGTGGCTTATGGGACAGCTTTGCTATACGCGGCTTTTTTGGTGATGAAAATGTCCCAAGCGGCTATTTAGTTAATGGTTTTAATGCAGGGCGTGGCTTTTCAGGGCCCAGAGACTTATCTGGTATTGAGCGAGTTGAAATATTAAAGGGCCCAAAAGCGGCCCTTTATGGTCGCGGAGAGCCTGGAGGGACAATTAATTTAGTCACTAAAAAACCAACATTCGAGCAGCAAGGAAAAATAGCTCTAGAAGTTGGAAGCCGTGATAAACGCCGCCTTGAGGCTGACTATAGCGGTGGTTTAACTGAGCAAGCAGCTGCGCGTGTTATAGGCTATTATGAAACGGGTGATAGCTTTCGCGATACTATAGAAATTAATAAAAAAGGCGTAATGGCTTCTGTATACTTTGAGCAAAGCGATCGCTCTGTGTGGCAATATGAATTAGAAGCTGCACGTCAAGAGATCCCATTCGATCGGGGTATTCTTGCGATTGGTGGCAATTTTGACATGATGCCTATTGAACGCTTTTTAGGTGAACCAGGCGATGGCGCCACAGTAACAGAAGTACTGGGGCATCAGTTACAATGGCAGTATGAGTTTTCTAACGATTGGTACTTAAATTCAGGCTTAAGCTATCGCTCAACACGCTTAACAGGCACATCGAGTGACGCTGAGGTATCTCCCGCGAGACAAAAGCTGTATTACAATGGTCGTACGCTAACACGCCAAAGACGCCAGCGTGACTACGATACCGATCAGTTTGTGATCCGCTCAGAAGTCTCAGGGCAGTTTGATACCGGCTCAATTGCGCATGAGCTAATAGTGGGTATTGACTACGATTTGTTTGATTATGACCGTGATTACCGCGTTTACCGCTCCCCAGCGTTATCTACAAATCCAACGAATGAACAGTTGCATGCAATTGATATTCATCAGCCTCTTTATGGACAACATGCATTACCAACACCAGTGCCTGCGATTGTAAGAGTACAAAAGCAATTCGCAACTGGATTATACCTGCAAGATCAAATGCGCTTAACTGATAACTTGCATGTTAGGCTTGGCGGGCGGATTGATCGTTTAAAACAAACGCTTGATGATAAAATTACAAATTTTGATGCTGAACAATCTGAAACTCATTTTAGCCCTCAAGCTGGGGTGGTTTATCAGTTAAGCGATAGCTGGTCTTTATACTCAAGTTATGGCGAAGGTTATCGTCTGAACTTTGGCACAGATGCAAGTGGCCAAGGTTTTAAACCAAATGAAACAAAATCGGCCGAAATCGGTACTAAATTTAATCTGCTCGATAATAACCTAGGCGTTACGTTTGCTTATTTTGATAGCACGCAAAAAAATATCATCGTCGCAGATGCTGCAAATCCGGGCTTCCACACTGCAATTGGTCAAGCCAGCAGTAAGGGCTTTGAGTTTGATGTAACAGGCCAGTTACCAGGTGATATTGATATGTGGTTTTCTTACGCATACATTGATGCGCAAGTAGACAAAGATGCAAAAGATACAGGCTTAGGTGTTGCTTTAAAACGAGGAGATGAGCTGCTTAATATTCCAAAAAATAGCGCAAGCTTACAAATCAGCAAGCAATTCTCAGTGGCTGATCGTGCACTAACGGTAGGTGTTGGCGCTAATTATGTGGATGAGCGTTTAGGTCAACGTGGTTCTGACTTTTACTTACCATCGTATACTGTGGCAAATATGTTTGCTAAATATGATTTAACGCAGCAATTTGAAGTGAAACTACAAGTCCATAATCTGTTTGACCGTAAATATTTCCCTAACTCATACACGCAAATTTGGGTACAGCCGGGCGAACCTCGTTCAGTTGACTTAGCGTTAAGTTATAAGTTTTAAAATATGACAGACTGCCACACAATGTGCGGCAGTCTTATTTAGCAAGCTTTCTACCTCATAACTATCTTATTCACTAATCGGATCTCTTCACCATCGACATCTAACAATGCGGTTACAGTAATAAGCTGTGATTGTTTTGTTGGTGCTAGTTCAAATACATGAATTTTCTGCTCATAAGGTGCGATCTCAACATTATGCTGTTGTGTTTTGATGATCTCAGGTTGAGTAAACGGTGTTGTTGTAAGCGTTAGTACCCCTTTGGTTCTACCTGAGTACGGGCCTGAAAGATGTGCCTTAAATAGCCAGTGTCCGTTGTTGCCTTTACTTTGTGTAAGGGAAAGCTCAACGCCGTTAAATGGGGTGGCTGAGGCATGTAATTGGCTTATGTTATTTAAACCTTGCCAATTAAGCGTCTGCTCAATAGTAATAGTCTTTGTATCGGGTATTTTGAATAAAGCAATATTGTGAATGCCGGGTTTAATAGCTTGGTTGAGTTGTTGGTTATTAAGCAATAGGCCTTTACTATTGTTAAAGCTAACTTTTGCTGTAAGTGTGAGATTAAAATTAGTTGGATTGACCACTCTTAAAAAAGCCTCGCCTTGATGATAGTGTACGCTAGCACTGATACCAGAAAGCACGCTAAAGCCATTATCTCCTAATAGGGTTTTGTAGCGATTGAGAAGTATTATTAGCTCTGAATTAATTGCTGCATGATTAGCCTTTATGGGCAGTTTTTTCATCAACTTACTGAGTTTTTCATCACAACCGACTAACTGCGCACCATATTGTTGACAGGTCTTAAATAAGCGGCTTAACAGGCTGTATTCTTCGAATAACCAAGGGTTAGGTAATTGGGTATGAGATTTATCGAATGTATAATCATCATCGTCTTTATGGGGAAATAAATAGGGTGTGATTGCATGGTTATTATTTTTACTCAATAAGCTGATTTTTTGTGTATTGAGTAAGTGTGTAAAATCACCAGAGAAAGGGATGATAAACACTTGCGTAATTATTTTAGTGCCACTATTTGCTTTTAAGTTAACGCTCAGCTGGTTGTGATCTAGCGTGATATTCAAGCCCAGTTCTTTATGTGTGGTCAAAGCTGCTTTTAATTCAGTTGTTAGGGCAACCTGCACCGAGTTAAAACCACTGATATTATTTTCGCTGATTAATATGCGCTCAGCATCTACTATTAATAGTTTAAGTAATTGGTCGTCATTTGCTTGCTCATTACCCATAAACGTAGCGCGGTATCGTTGGGTTTGTTCACTGAGTTTGCCTTGCATGGCGATGCCTATTTCACCGCGCTGCAGTTGTGCTGGTTCAAATTTAATTAAAGCAGCCACTTGGTGCTCATTATTTAGGTTAATTAAAGCACTTGGTTGCGGCGCGGGAAAGTCTATTACAGGGTGAGTCGCATTGCTTGTTGGGTTTATATCCAATCGAGATAAGGTATTTGAGTCTGTATTTCGTAGCCAATAAGCATTACCATCTTGCTCCCACGGGCCTGATACAATATGAAAACTCGGCTTAATAGTTTGCACAAAATCTGCAAAGCCTTGCTCTATTGCCTGCCAATCTTTAAAAGTGTGTTTAAGGAGTGAATTGGCTGTGCTGAGCGTGGCGTCACTGTGCGGGTTGGCAAGTCTAAGCTGCTGCACAAAATATGCAAAATATTGTGCGCGTTCTGGGGAGCTTAAAAGGTAATGAATGATGAAAAAATTAAGGCCGCGTTTAAGTGCAGGATCATCGTTTATTTGCTCAATAGTAGGTTTATTGGCACTGTAATATTGCTTTAAACCGGTCTCAATATAATTCATGGGCGCGCGATCAAACACCATCACAGTCAGTTGTTTTTGCTTGGCATCGTAAACATGGTGAGCGACCGAGTCGGCTAAGCCTTCGGTGATCCAATTAGGCGCCCAGGTTGAATGACCGTTTAAAGCCATGTGAAAAGCATGCATGGTTTCGTGAATGACAATATAGCGTTGGTGATGCTCACGATGGCTTGGGAAGTTATATCCAGCGCGGTTGTAAAACATAGTTTCGCCGCCTGCGGTTTTATGTACGCCTCGTAAAAAGCCATCATCAAGCATGGCCTCGCGCACTCTATCGCGGCTGCTACCATACACTACAGCGATACGCTGGCGTTCAATATTAGGTGGCTCCATACCGAATAACGCAACATAGTGTGGGTAAGCCATTTCTAAAAGCTCTAGATACAGCGTTACTTTTTCTTTTGGTAAATCGCTCTTCAGTGCAAAATGTTTACTTACCCACCAATTATAGCCCCGGCTATTACCAATTTTGCCATCGCTATATGTATAGGGGATGGTTTGCCCTAAGAATGTAATGTCCATTTTGTGCAACGTACTGGTGTAACCTTGTACTGATAGGTCTACTTGCATCTGTTGTGGATCAGTTACCATAGCACTTGACGTTGTTGATTGTAGTTGTACGGTCTGCGCAGTATCAACTTGCGGCTCTTTTTGACACGCGGCAAGTAACAGTAATAACAAAGTGAGTGAGAGTTTTTTCATAATTATAGTTGTTTTATATGTATATTGTATGCAATATAAAATACTGCGTTTAATTGTGAAAGTAAACTATGAATAATAATCAAATACCAATAACAACTAACTCAGCAGCAAAGCAGAGTAAGCAAACCCCAGCTAATAAAGGCTTTGGTTTGGCATTTTATATTGCTAATACTATGGAGATTTTTGAGCGCTTAGCTTGGTATGGTTTTTTTGCGGTTTCATCTGTCTATATGACTACCCCAGTTGAGCAAGGTGGGGTGGGTTTTAATGATGCACAACGTGGCGCAGTGCAAGGTATTATTCCCTTCTTTTTATATTTGCTGCCTGTGCTAACCGGGGCTTTGGCCGATAGGTATGGTTATAAAAAGCTGTTTATTATTTCATTTATAATTATGGCGCCTAGTTACTATTTTTTAGGTCAAGTAACTGACTTTAATTCGTTCTTTATGATTCTAATGTTGGTGGCATTTGGCGCAGCGTGTTTTAAACCTGTCGTGGTTGGCACGATTAGTCGCAGCACTAATGATACTAACCGTGGCCTAGGGTTTGGTATTTTTTACACTATGGTTAATTTGGGCGGTTTTATTGGCCCATTAGTCGCCGGTTATATGCGTGCGATCAGCTGGGATGCGGTATTTGTAATGTCGGCCGTGTGGATATTGCTTAACTTTATTCCGCTGTTGTTTTATCGCGAAGCCACACCATCTTCACAAGTAAATACCAGCTTTAAACAGGTATTACAACAAGCTCAACAAGTATTGGGCAATAGCCGCTTTGCACTATTGTTATTTACTTGCGTGATTATTCTAATGACCGCAGGAGTGAGTTGGCTCAGTTATACGCAAGCTTTTGTATTAATTGTAATATGGCTAGGATTAAACTGGTTGTGGGATAAAAGCGTTAGCACTAAGCAAAGCCATAACTGGTATTTACAGCCAGTGCGGGTAAGTAACCGTAATTTTGCCTTGTACTTAGCCATATTGACTGGATTTTGGACTGTGTATAATCAGCTATTTTACACTTTACCGTTGTTTATACGTGATTATACAAACACCCAAGATTTGGTTGTTTTACTCAGTTATTTTGGTCAATCAACGGTGGATTTTTTTGCGTTTGTTGATAGTGGGGCATTGAGTGAAAAAATTCAGCTTTTGTCAGTCAATTATGTATCTTCATCACCTTTAACGAGCACTGAGCTTGAAGCAATACGCCTTGAATTAGTGCATCTAAAAGTAAACGTGCCAGTGAGCGAAATAGCGCTTTTTATTGAGCAAATAGCAACTAGCGATTTTACTCAGCAACAAAGCAAACAACTTGCCCAGCAATGGCTGGTTTATCGGCAAGTTAACCCCGAGTACCTGATTAATTTAGACTTTGCGGCCATTGTATTATTACAAATAATCGTTAGTTTAAAATGCCAAGGATTTAAGGTGATATCGGTTTTGATCAGTGGCTTGATTGTTACTGCGGGTGCCTTTTTATTGTTATTGCTAATGAGCGCGGGTTTATTAATGACGCAACTGGGCGGAGCTGTAATGATCACCGTTATTTTACTGATCGCCTTTGGTGAAATGCTCACCTCCCCAAAAAGCCAAGAATATGTAGCCAGTATTGCCCCTAAAAATAGCGCTGCGATGTTCATGGGTTACTATTTTGTATCTATGGCGCTGGGCTTTTTATTTGCTGGTTTTTTATCAGGGTGGAGCTATGGTTACTTAGTGAAAGAGCTGCAACGTCCGGCACTCATGTGGCTATTATTTGCAGTGATTGCGCTTATCACCGGCTTTGGTTTTTACCTTCTAGCGCGAAATAATAAGGATACCAACAGTGAAACTTAAACAGCGACTTGTTTTAATGGCTGCCATGATGGCTTTGAGTTTGCAAGCCACAGCAAATGAACCAGTGAGTGATGCAAATAGTCATTATAAAAACTTAATTGATCGTACTGGTAGTCCATATTACATGCAAGATTTTGCTAAAGGCGGGCATCAACGGTTTAGTCCATTATTTGACTTAGGCGCATGGCATGGTCATTTACTACCAAGTGTTGATAATATGGGGGGCTTTACCGGGCCTGCAATTATTACCGAAGAATACCTTAATTTTATCGCCCCTTATTTAGAAAAACTCAGTGTGTATAAAGACCAAGGTCATAAAGTTAAACTCGCCATGAATAGTTACAGCTTGCCGGGCGCTTTAGTACAAAAATTAACGGGGGATGGCGTAAGTATTCGTATGGAGTTACGTTTTGTAAGCAATCGTACTTCGTTAGTTAAAACACAGATCACAACCAATCAACCACTCACTTTACGATGGGAAGGGCGGTTGGTGAGTAACTTAACAGCTCAAGACGGTACTGTAAAAGATGCGCGTTCACCTTTTGAAGTGCACCCGCAACTGCTACCTCAATGGCAAGTGAGTAATAACGCTATCGCGCTATTATTTGGCAAAGTACGCGCTTATGGCCAGTTGCTAACTTCTGGCAGCTCGCAGTTACAATTACACAAAACGTTATCAGTCAGTACCACGCACGATGCATTAAGTTATGTAAGCCAAACAACGATTGATACCGACACCACGTTTTATACAACTTATTCGTACTTATTAAATAGCCAAGAAGTGGCAAGCGAGCAGGCTATTATAAAAGATATTTTAAAACAACCCGAGCAATATTTAGCCAGCAGTGCTGCGCGTTGGCAGGGCTATATTAATAATGCACTGCGCCCGTTAGCCAGTGCAGACAACACACATAAAAAGTTAGCTGTTAAAAGCGTTGAAACGTTACTCGGTAATTGGCGAGGTAAAGCAGGTGCTGTTGGTTTTGATACCGTAAGCCCTGCAGTTACAGGGCGCTGGTTTTCTGGCAACCAAACCTGGCCATGGGACAGCTATAAACAGGCATTTGCATTGGCAACGTTTAACTCAGCGCTTGCAAAACAGAACTTAAATGCGGTGTTTGAGCATCAAATAACGGCAGCGGATAAAGTTAGGCCGTGGGATGTGGGGTTTATTCCTGATTTAGTGGCTTACAATGTCAGTTCTGAACGTGGTGGCGATGGTACTAACTGGAACGAACGTAATACTAAACCCAGTTTAGCGGCCTGGGCTGTGTGGCAAGTATACAAATATACCAATGATAAACAGTGGCTTGCTGAAATATTCCCAAAGTTGGTTGGCTATAGAAACTGGTGGCTAACTAATCGAGATCACAATGGCAATGGCGTGCCCGAGTATGGCGCAACAGTTGATAAAGCCCATACAACGGATGACGGTAAATTACGCTTCGAGGTGCTAGCAGCAGCGGGTTGGGCTGAGCGAAGCGGTCTTGAAAACTATAAAAATGAGCTTAGGGCCCATCCGCAAAAACAAATAAAGATCCCTGCACAAACGGCGGCATCTTGGGAGTCGGGGCGAGATGATGCTGCGGTATTTGGCTTTATTGATAGTCAACAACTGGCGCAGTATGTAAAAAAAGGCGGTAAAGCGAGTGACTGGCACGTAGGCTTTGCCTCAAATTTTGATAAAACGGGACGTTTGATCGGTTATTCATTATTACAAGAATCCGTTGATCAGGCATCATACATGGCAGCAGATAATCGCTATTTAAGTAAAATGGCGCGGGTACTTAATTATCCTCGCCAAGCGAGTTACTTTTTAAAACAAGCTACCAAACTAAGAACGTATATAAATAGATGTATGTTCGATAAAGCAACGGGCTATTATTATGACATTGAAATAGCACCACAACCGTTAGCAAATGGTTGCGCAGGCAAGCCGTTAGTTAAGCGCGGTAAAGGCCCTGAAGGCTGGTCGCCGCTATTTAATCAAGTAGCACGTGTTGAACAAGCGCAGCAAGTGGTTGATGTAATGCTTGATGAACAAGAGTTTAATACCTATGTACCACTTGGCAGCGCGGCTTTGAGCAACCCTGCTTTTGGTGCTGATATCTATTGGCGAGGTCGAGTATGGCTTGATCAGCTGTATTTTGGTTTAGTGGGCATGAGCCATTACGGCTACTGTGAAAAGGCACAAAAGCTAAGTGAACAGTTACTTAGTCATGCAGATGGTTTATTGGCAAGTGCCCCTATTCGTGAAAATTATAACCCTTTGACGGGCGAGCAACAAGGCGCGCCTAATTTCTCGTGGAGCGCCGCACATTTGTTACTAATAACACAGCAACAAGGACGTTGGTGTGAGTTACATTAAGCAACAAAGCGTTGCTTAATGTGTACGTTTAAGGCATTTTATTCAGATGAGATGGAGTAAGTAATGCCTAAAATTGATACAAAAAAAATAATCGAGAGTAATAAAATAATTCTCTTTGATGCAGAGTGTAAGCTTTGCAGTGCGTGGTGTAATTTTATGATAAAGCATGACAAAAAACTGTGTTTTAAATTATGCAGTGTGCAATCTTCAAAAGGCCAGGCGATACTTAAGTACTTTAATTATCCAACGGATAGTTTTAAAACCATGCTCTATATTGAAAAAAGTATGTGCACTGTGCAAAGTGATGCGTTTATTGATGTTGTAATACAGCTTGGTTGGCCGTGGCGTATGGCTAAAATATTACGAATAATACCTAAGCGCGTGCGCAATTGGGCGTATGATCGCATTGCGTTTAATCGTTATGCATTATTTGGTAAATATGATTACTGCCTTATACCCAATGCTGACTATGATCAGCATTACTTATAAAATATCAATCCATTTTGATATAGTTACCTCAGTCTATAATGTGGGTATGATGTTGTGTTAAAATTGGTGCAGTTAAAATAGAAGAGATAAGCAATGGCTAGCACAGCACACGCATTACACATTTTGGTTAAACATAAAGAGTTAGCCGAAGATATCATCAAGCAGTTAAAAAAAGGTGCTAAATTTCAAGTGCTCGCAAAAAAGCACTCATCTTGTCCATCAGGTAAAAAAGGCGGTGATTTAGGTGAATTTAAGCGCGGTCAAATGGTTCCTCAATTTGATAAAGTAGCCTTTGGTGCAGAAATATTAGAACCACATTTAGTAAAAACTAAATTTGGTTGGCACGTGATAAAAGTGCTTTATAGAACTTAAAAATACAGCCAGCAGCAAGTTAGCGATAATGGCGCTGTAGGCCACGCTTTAGCGCGAAAGAGCTTGCAACTGCGGTTAGCAATTTTAGTGGCTTATAACGTAAAAACCACCTAAAAAAGGTGGTTTTTACGTTCAAGTATTCAGTAAGTTAGCTGCCAACGGCACTTGGTTGTACATCCAAGCCGTAACCAAACATAACAGCAAGCACTAACACAATTGATGCGGCAACCATTAGCTTAATTAATAGTGGTAAACAAAAGCGGAACCAATGCCCATAAGGCACACCCGCCATGCCTAAAATACCCATTAATACTGCGTTGGTAGGGATAATCATATTTGAAAAGCCATCACCAAATTGATAAGCAAGTACTGCAACTTGGCGTGGCACACCCACTAAATCACCCAGTGGTGCCATCAGTGGCATAGTGACATAGGCTTGACCAGAACCTGATGGGATAAAGGTATTTAACACTGTTTGAATTACTAACATGCCAATCGCTGATATTTCAGCGCTCACATAAGATAATGGCAGTGACATACCGTGTACTAAGCTGTGAAGTATTTGTCCATCTTCTAAAATTAATGCTATACCACGAGCAACACCTATTAAAATAGCAGTCGTAACTAAGTCTGAAACACCTTCAATAAAGCGATTTGCAGTTTCATCAGCAGATAGGCGCCCAAGTATCGCAATTAATGCGCCCCATGCGATAAATACACCGCCTAATTCGTATAAGTACCAGCCTTTGGTTGCAATGCCCCAGACAGCAACACCTAGTGTGACAATGAAACTACCAAGGATAAGCTTATGGCGCATTGCAAGTTCAGGGTAATGTGGAGTTGCTTTATCTTTGAGCGGACAAGGCACATCAAGCATCATTGATTGACTTGGATCGTTTGCAACTCTTTGAGTGTATTGCCACACATGATGAAAACCAATTAGTACAAATGGCACAAATATAGCTAAACGTAACCATAAACCAGAATAAACAGGGACTTCAGCAATTTGTTGCGCAATCAATACAGTAAAGGGGTTAAAAGCGGATACGCCATAACCAATACCGTAACCGGCTACAATCATGCCTACCGCAGTCATTGCATCAAGGCGCATTGCTTTACACAAAGCCACTAAAATTAGCACAAACGGAATATATTCACCCGCCGTTCCAATGCTGCTAGAGGCTAATGCGAAACAAAAGACCACCATAAAAATCAAACGTTGTGGTTTTTTGCCGTGGCGTTCGAGTAAACGGCCAATTAGCGCATCAACGGTGCCTGTTGCACGCGCTATGGCAAGTACACCACCAACAATTAATACAAAAAATATCACATCTTGCGCAGCGGCAAAGGCACGCGGAATTGCAGTAAGTAAATCCCATGGGGTAAGGTAATGGCGTTCAGCAACTGTTTGGTAGGTACCCGCTACGACCATTTCACGGCCAGACTCAGACAATGTAGTATCAAAAAAACCTTGTGGTACTAACCAAGTAGCAATCAAAGCGGTGACCATCATACCCAATAGTAAAATTAAGGTATGAGGGACTTTGAGTGTTTTACTCATAAATTCTCCATAAATGTAATTTGCACAGCAAAAAAGAAGTGCTGCTTTTTTCCAAAGAATATCACGAGTTGCTTAAAACGAGATAATAATAGGGACAGTTATCTGTAAAGGATTGTAACAATGGGAGAGTAAGACTATGCATGACTTGCAAATACATAGCCTTAGCTTGGTTATAATTCTCTCAAAGCTTGCTGGATTGGGGTGTTAAGTAATTTAACTAAAGGCGACAATGTTGCAGTTATACACAATACAAGTGTAGTTAGAAGTGCGATGAACAATGCAAGTAAGTCAAGGTCAAGTAAAGTCGAGCCAATCAGTTTATAAAGAATAAAACACGTAATCAGTGCATATATAAAAGCAAAGAGTATTTGTTTGCAGCGGCTAAAAACGACATAACTATCAGGAGCTCCAATAGCGAGTAACACGCAAATAGATTGTTTATCTAGTCGAAGTTGTGCCAGTACTTGATACCATAAGCCACTAAATATCCCTGCAAGAATGATCAGTGTAATTATAAAGCTAAACCAAAGTAAATCAGTTGATTGTTGATCAAATTGGGCCAAAATATCGGCTAATGTTGCTGCTTTTTGGATATTAATGCTTGTGGCTTGCTCGCCTAACCAACGGCTAAAGTCACTATGCTCACTGAGTGCTTCAATGTTGCTTGATAAAATGGAAAAGTGTTTTAAGGTTTCCTCATCATATGTATTTAAGGGTAAGTATAGAGTAGGCATAATGCTTTGTCTGCGCCCCCAATGAGGGATATCGTCGCTGATCCCAATAATTGTGAGCTGCTGGTTTTGTAAACCGTAACTAATCGTCGTGCCAATGAGTGAACTCAACTCTTGCGAACTACTTAAATGCCTAGCAAGGGCATGGTTGATGATTGCGCCATTTTGCCAATTAGCTAATTGTTTGCCTTGAATATCCACATCAACTAAATCAAAAAAGTGGCTACTCGCGTAGACTGTTTTGATATCGAGTGATTCCTTAAGACGCTGGTCGTCAAGTGTATACTGGTGTAGTTTTTCAAAAGGGGATGACAATATCACGGCTTGCGGATCGCTTTGCTGTATCTGGTTTAAGGCTTGGCGCCAAGAAATCGCAAAGTGGCCAGAGTCAACACGTATCTGAGCAACTGATAAGTCAATATTACTTTGCTGATATTGCTGCCACTGAGTGTGAGCCACATGACTTAGCGCATAGGTTGCCGTTAGCGCTACGCTTAATTGAATAACTAAAATACCTCCGGCCAACGCCTTTTGAAACAACGATACCCGAGTATTTGCCATACGAGTAAACAATGAACCCTTAAGCAAGTTCACAAGGGGGACGAGGGCACATACTATTACACTCACAGCTATCATCGCGATTGCACTGATAAAACTTACACTATCTACAGACAAATCTTTATCAGTAAATAACAATTGGTAGCTGGCACTGCTAATTATTAGCTGACTAAGTAAGTATAGACTTAATACACTAAGCAAACTTATTACCACGATTTTCAGACATGAAAAAAGGAGCGCAGGTCGAATAAAGTCGTTCGATTGTGCGCCTAACAACTGTAAGGTTTTATACTCATCGGCAAACACAATTGCTTTACTGCTAGAAATTGAAAACAAACTAAATGTTAAAATAAAAAACAGCGTAACAATTAAACCTATGAGTAATTGCCACAGAAGCACCATATGCTGATGCGATTTAGGATCAAAATTTACCCCTGAGAAAATAACTAGCGGCAATGGTGATTTACCAAAAGACATGCCTTTAACGCTTAAATCTATACTCTCCAATTGCTTTTTAGTTTGCTCAGGATCAAAAGACATTTTTGCTGAGAACAAAGCGTAATAAAAAGGAGCCGCCTGCAAAAACCGGTCTATCATTGAGTCATTAGTAAAAGGAGTCGAATAGCGCAGAATATCCTCAGGTAGCCATACATCAATATGGTTAACTCCTACTTGGTTATATTTTTTATCTAAAACACCAAGAATTTGTATACCTTGCTCAAGGCGTTTATAGGAAAGTATTTTTCCTTTAATATTGGCATCACTTTTGAGTGTTTCTCGCCAAAACTTTTCAGTGATCCACGCACCAGACACTTTGTTATTTTTTAGCACGTCAATCGCTAAATTGTCGGCCATATTAGGTGAAAAAATAGCACTTCTGACATTGCTTAACTTTGCGTTATCAACCGAAAAGTTGAACTCTTTAAACACGAGCCATGACACATCTTCAACCATTGGTAGTGTTTTTAGCTGATCAAGCGCTTGTTTACTAACTGCACTTAAACGGTTATCTTCACTTAATCTACCTAATGTATACAAAGGCTTTTGGGTATTGGTCCAGCTTGGGTTTTCATAAAAAAGCATAGTGCCTAAGCGCAACGCGATACTTAAAAGAGCGGTGGTTAAAGCAAAGCCAAATAATAATATAGCCAGTTTTAAATATTGCCCACGCCAACGTCGCCACTGTGTTAACAGCTCAAAGCCTCGATTACTTACCATCATAATCTATCCGCCCATCTAAAATTCTGATCCGGCGTTTGCAGCGTTGTGCAACGTTTTCATCGTGGGTAACGACTATAAGTGTGCTGCCCTTATCACACAGCGCTTGTAACAACGCCATTACTTCATCACCGGTGGCTTGATCAAGGTTACCTGTCGGTTCATCCGCTAATATTAACGCAGGTTTATTGACCAATGCCCTTGCAATAGCAACACGTTGTTGTTGCCCGCCCGAAAGCTTATCTGGCGTGGTGGCGTGTTTATCTAGTAATCCCACATCATTAAGCGCTGCTTTAGCGCGGTCAATATACTCACTTGATTTTATCGTTTTATTAAAGCGCATAGGCTGAACTACATTCTCCAGCACTGTCATACTGGCAATTAAATTAAAGTTTTGAAATATCCAGCCTATGTGGGCATTGCGCACCAAACTCTTTTGTTTACGGGTCAACGCTGTAATATTTTCATTGCGCAGTAAATAGTCACCAGCTGTTGGTTCATCGAGTAAACCAATAATAGATAATAAAGTCGATTTACCACTTCCAGACGGGCCTAAAATAGCAATTGATTCACCATCATTAACTGTTAAATCGATGTTTTCCAATACGGGTTTGGCATTGGCTGAAAATGACTTTGATACTTGCTCTAACGTAATTAACTGCTCCACTGTGCACTCCTTAGCAGGGGTTGTCGTTTTTGTTGTTATACCTATTTTTGCATCACTTTTATAATTCAGCTAAGTCATTTGGGAGTGTACTTAATACTAACTCCCCCTCATTCAACCCAGCTAAAACTTCAATATATTGTCCACCCTGTAGGCCTATGGTTACTTCTTTAGCTAAAATTTCTCCCTCTTCGTAAATATATACATTTTGTGTTAGTTGCCGAGGGTCTAAATATATCGGTTTGGCGATACGTAATGTGTTTTCTTTGTCTGCTACTAATACGTTGGCAGCAATAGATAAGTTACTGATTGCAGATGTAGGTACTTGCTGTATAAATGCAGCTTCTAGTTTTATTTGATTCGCCTCAATACTTGGAAACACCCGCACAACTTTTGCATTATACGAAGTGCCTTTAATTTCAACCGTCACAGGCATGCCTATTTTTATAGAGTCAGCTGCGCTGGCGGGGGCGAGTAACTCTGCATAAAGGCTATTTTTATCTGATAGTTTAGCCAGTACCGTACCTTTACTTACGGCTTGTCCAACATCAATCCCATCAAGCAGCTCAGTGAGAATACCGCCTTGCGAGGTTTTAATTTCAAGGTTTTGTACATCGCTGTAAGTAAGGGCAAGCTGTTGTTTTTCAGATTCAAGGGTTAGGGCTAATGCTTTTTCTTCATATTCAAGTGCCGTTAAAAAAGCTTTTTCACTGCGCTTTGTTAAATCTAATTTTAAGCGAATTTGTTCAAGCCGCGTTTTTGCTTTTAAAAAATCAAGATCACTTAATAGTTGCTGCTTATGTAATGTGCCTAAAGTTGCAATTTCTTGCTCAGCAAATTTTAGTTCGCTTTGCGCCATAGCAACGTCGTTAGCCAGTTGTGTTGCTTCGCGCTGTAATTTAGCTAATGCCGAAACATGCATCGCCTGTGCTTTTTGCCAGTTTAATTTTGCTATATCGTATTGGCGTAATAACTGCGGGTTAGATAACGTAAGTACAACGGTATTGCTGTCCAGGTGGCTACCCGGAAGTACATTTAATTGGCTTATATGGCCATCTATTTGCGCCACTAAACTACTTGAAACGCGGGGTTTTAACCGGCCAAACACGGCAACTTGTTGTTGTACCGCACCCTTTTCTACCGCTGAGTATTTGATGTCGTATGCTTTATTGCTAAATAATACCGTTAGCACAAGCCAAACTATTGCCACTAATACCAATACACCCAAGGCAAACAGTAAAACAGTTCGCGATTTTATTAAGTTGGAATCTTGCTTTGGAATAGTTAACATTTATTGCCCTTTTAGCTACTAAGCGCGCATGGCGCTAAGAATTACACACTATTGCGGGTTGAACCCGATTAATGGGATCTCAATTAAATACCACGGTATCGTTGCATGCTTTTGCAGAGTAAGTGCAGCATTTTTTCGTCGTTTGATGCTTTTTACTAATAGTTTCGTAAAAGCCCCACCTTCTGAGTACAGATAAGTCCCATCTTTTGGGTCAGTTGGTGTATCAAAGTATAAATACACATAGTGGGCGTGTGCAGGTACTTGTATATTTGTATAAGCAAGTAACTCTTCAGTGGTTATATTTATATTGAGTTGTTGTTGGCTGAGTACATCATTTAAATCAGGGGTGACTTTAATTGCCTCTTCATAGCTGAGCCAATGCTCACTCTCGATATCAAAAAGGTAGCCTGTTTGGTAGTATGCATCGCCGCCTGCATTTAAAAAAAACTGCTCAAAGGTATCAAAGCGCTTAGTGGTGCCACGTTGCCACTGTTCTACTTTATTGGCTTGGTCAGTAAAGCTTTTCATTTCTTCAGTGATCTGTATATCGGCAAAGCTGCTTGTATGGGTAAAAAGCAACCCAGCAAAGGCAAGTTTTAGAAGGTGTTTTATCATTTTAATCTCCATTTAAAATATCAAAACTCTATTGCGGCTTAAACTCGATTAATGGGATCTCAATTAAATACCACGGGATAGTCGCGTGTTTTTGCATGGTCAGTGCAAAGCGTTTACGTCGCTCATAGTTTTTTATTAATAGTTTTTCAACTGCAGGGTCGACAGAATATTGTTCAGCAAACATATACGTCTTTTTTTTGGCGTCAACAGGTCTATCAAAATATAAATATACATAGAGGGTGTTTGTAGGTACTTGTATATTTGTAAAAGCGAGTAATTCTTCGGTGGTGATATTAATTGTATACTCTTGGTTAACTATTAGGTCTTTTAAATCAGGGGCAACTTTAATGGCTTCTTCATAGCTGAGCCAATGATTGTTTTTGATATCAAATAAGTATCCAGCTCCTGTGTAAGCACGGCCTCCGGCATTTAAAAAAAACTGTTCAAAGGTATCAAAGCGCTTAGTTGTACCACGTCGCCATTGCTCTATTTTATTGGCTTTATCTGTAAAGCGGATCATTTCTTCAGCGTCGTTAACCTCGGCAACACTGGTTGTATGGGAAAAAAGCAGTGCAGTAAAGGCAAGTTTTAGAAGGTGTTTTATCATTTTAATTTCCGTTTAAAAACAGTAACGACTGCATACTGTTACTGTGTGACTATCTAATATTAAGGGCAGTTAATAGTACAAGGGTCGGCCTCTGTACAGGTTAAGGTGCTACTTCCTGGCCCTTGCGCCTCACAAGCGAATTCTCCATTTTCCCAGCTACAAGTGCTATCACCGCACGCTGCATACACACCAATACTCACACTGCTTACGAATACACCAATAATTACTTTTTTGATGGTTTTAGTAATTATTTAATCTCCATATAAAATGTAAACCCTGAATTGGGTACTTTTTATATTATCGAACTGTTTTTATTTTGTAAACATAATGTTTTTTAGGTTGTAGGAAATTATTTTTTGTTTTAAATAAACGCGTTCTATTTGATGAGGTTAAAATTTTTGCGGCTTAAGCCCGATTAATTGGATCTCAATTAAATACCACGGATAGTCGCGTGTTTTTGCATGGTCAGTGCAAAGCGTTTACGGCGCTCGTAACTTTCTGTTAATAGTTCTTTAATGTCAGGATTGGAAGAATAGTGAGCAGCAAACATATACGTCTTTTTTTGGCGTTAACGGGCTTATCAAAGTATAAATATATATAGTGGGTGTTTGCAGGCACTTGTATATTTGTAAAACGAGTAATTCCTCGGTGGTAATATTGATATTGAGTTGTTGTTGGCTGAGTACACCATTTAAATCAGGGGCAACTTTAATGGCTTCTTCATAGCTGAGCCAGTGATTGTTTTTGATATCAAATAAGTAGCCCGCTAATGTGTAAGCATGGCCTCCGGCATTTAAAAAAACGGTTCAAAGATATCAAAGCGCTTAGTAGTGCCACGCCGCCATTGTTCTATTATCTGTAAAGCGGATAATTTCCTCTGCGTCGTTAGCCTCGGCAACACTGGTTGTATGGGTAAAAAGCAATGCAGTAAAGGCAAGTTTTAGAAGGTGTTTTATCATTTTAAAGTCCTTTTACAATGATTAATGTTAAAACAATAAGATAATGCTGTTATCTAGTTGCATCGTTTTTGCATTATAAGTAATTTAAGAATGTATTCAATTTTATCTCCATTTTAACCCCGTAATATAAACAAAAATCTAATAAGGGAATTCAATGACTACAATCGGATCTTTACTGTTATTTTGCGGCAAAATGGGAGCCGGTAAGTCTACCGTAGCGAAAAGGGTGGCTGATGCGCGTAATGCTGTGCTGCTCAGTGAAGATGAGTGGCTGAATGCACTTTATCCAGAACAGATAAAAGTATTTGCCGATTACATTAAACTTTCAGGTTTACTCAAACCTTTACTCAAGGCCCATGTACAAAATATTTTGCAAACAGGGGCGAGTGTGGTGATGGACTTCCCCGCTAATACTAAAAAACAACGAGCTTGGCTAAAAAGTTTAGCTATTACGACTGATGCGAAAATTGAGTTTACTTACTTAAAGGTATCGAATGAGTTATGTCTTCAGCAAATTGCCCAGCGATGCATTGAACAACCAAATAGAGCGGCATTTGACACTGAAGCTGTGTTTAATCACGTTACCCAGTATTTTGAAGAGCCAAGCCCGAGCGAGTTTAGTAATTATAAAGAGATAATAAGAAGTAAAACTTAGAATAAAAATTTAGACACAAAAATTTTTTATCATTAGTTTAAAAAAGCCACGTAAAGTTAATGGGGTACCCTCTGAATTACGTGGCTTGTTATTTTATTCCTGTTGCTGCGCTTCTTGCTCGGTTATTTGTTTAAATGCTTGCACAAATGCGTCGCTTGGTTGGCCGCCAGTAAGCGCGAATTGATCGTTGATAATAAACGTTGGCACTGAGGTGATACCTATTTGCTGTAGCGCGTTTTGCTCGCTGCGAACGTCTTGAAAATACTCACCTGAGTCTAAAATCTCTTTTGCGCGGGCTCTATCAAGGCCAACACTTTGTACTACATCAAGTAGGTTTTCTTGCTCGTTCAAAAAGACTAAATCGGTAAAGTGGGCTTTAAATAATGCCAGTTTTAGCTCGGTTTGTTTGCCTTCACTGGCAGCCCAAGTGAGTAAGCGGTGCAGATCAAAGCTGTTGATCATGATGCGTTTACCATCAAAGTTAAAGGCAAAACCCGCTTGTTCGCCCATTTCTAAAATACGTTTGCGGTTTTCCTCGCCTTGCTCTTCGCTCAGGCCGTATTTTTGTGCTAAATGTTCGTTTAAATCTTGCCCTTCGATTGGCATATCCGGATTTAACTCAAATGGTTTCCAGCTGATCTCAGCTGTAAATTCGTCACTTAATTGCTTAAGGGCTGTTTCAAGGTTTTTATAACCAATAATGCACCACGGGCACATTACGTCTGAAACGATGTCGATTTTTAGCTTTTTCATCGGTGAGCTTATCTTTTACAGTGTGTACAGGTCTATATGCAGGCGTTAAGGGGTTAATTCAAGTGGCGTGATTTTCAATTTATAAAAATAAGTGCGTAAACTGCACGGTAAGAATTTACCGTGCAGTGAATAATGATAGGCTAGTTGAGAGTAAATTAATCAGCTAAACCAAATGGGTCTTCTATGCTGTGGCTCGGCTGGGTAAACCATTTAGGGCCGTTATCAGTCATGTAAAAATGATCTTCTAAGCGTACGCCAAATTCATCAGGTACAACTAACATAGGTTCGTTACTAAAACACATGCCTGCTGCGAGTGGGGTTTTATTGCCACCCACTAAATAAGGCCATTCATGTATGTCTAAACCAATGCCGTGACCAGTGCGATGCGGGCAACCTGGCGTTTGATATTCTGGGCCTAAATCTTGCGCGGCTAAGTAACTACGCGCGGCGGCATCGACTGCTTCACAAGGCGCACCAATTTTTGCGGCGTTGAAGGCGGCAATTTGCGCGGCTTTTTCATAATCCCAAAATTGGCGTTGGCGTGGCGTTGCTTCACCAAATACATAGGTACGCGTAATGTCTGATAGATAGTCATGCACTTTACACCCCGTGTCAATCAATACCATATCGCCTTTTTTAAGAATTTGTGGGTCTTTTACGCCATGAGGAAATGACGTTGCCAGCCCAAATAATACGATACAAAAGTAATTGCCTGGCGCGCCGACTTTTTGATGCGCTTGTTTGATAAAAGCTTCTACTTCGCTCGTGCTAATGCCTTCATGTAGCATGCTGGCTGTTGCTTGGTGTACTGCTAAAGTCATGTCCATTGCGCGTTGCATCAGTGCTAATTCGTTGGCTGATTTATGCATACGACAATGTGCGGTAACGGGTTGCGCATTAACTAGCTTTAAGCCGGTTTGTGCTTTGTTTATACCATCAAAAATAAAGAACTGTGCGCTTTCGTCAATGCCAACAGTGCCATTAGCAGCAATGCCCATTTCTGCGAGTATTTCAACAAATAAGGCATAAGGGTTTTGGTGTTCTTGCCAACCACGAATAGGCCCATCAATAACTTTAAAACCATTAAGTGAGCCAATTTCAAAAAACGGAGCTATGTATTGTACGTCGCCTTTAGCCGGTAATATTGCACCCACCATTCGTTCACTGGCATACCAACGCATGCCGGTAAAGTAGGTTAGGTTAGTTCCTGCATTTAGGTAAATTGCATCAATACCATTAGTTTGCATGTAGGTTTGTGCGTTGGCAATACGTGCTAGGTGTTCATCAGCTTGAATAGGCGTTAAATCGCCCGTCATATCGCTTAGGCTTGCGAGTGCGTGTTCTTTATTTTGCGTACCAATTCCGAATGTTGTCATGGTGCTCTCCTTTATTTATATGCGGCTATTGTGCGTGTGGCTGTGCTTTACTGCAAGCGGGTTGCGTTGAAAAGCGGCTAACACAATAAGGGTGTATATCTATTTGCGGCGGGTGGTTTAAACACAGTGCGGTTATTAATTCTGCGGTTACAGCGCCTTGCGTTAATCCTAAGTGCTGGTGGCCAAAAGCAAAATACAGGTTATCGTGGTTTGGGGCGCTGCCAATGATAGGTAATGAATCTGGTAGCGATGGCCTACACCCCATCCAGGTACTGCTAGCATGTAATGAAATGGCTGACTTATTAAGGAGTGCTTTAGCATTAGGTAATAATGCCAATGCGCGTTTGTTATTCATTTTACGCTCGGTGCCGGCAAATTCTACGGTGCCTGCAATACGCAGGCCTTGACTCATCGGGGTCATAATAAAGTGACGTTCGGCAGAGGCCACTGGGCGTGAAAGGCCGTAATTACTGGCTAGCATACAATGGTAACCACGTTCAGTATCAAGGGGGACTTTATAGCCTAAAGGTTTAAGGAGTGTTTTACTCCATGCGCCTGCGGCGATGACTACTTTATCAGCTGTGACTTTTTGATCATGATAATTGAGTGTATAACCTTGCTTTACTGGTTGTATCGCGGTTATTTTTTGTTGGCAAAATTGGCCGCCCAAAGCGCTGAATTGCTCAGCTAAGTGCAGGCAAAATAAATGCGGATCAACACTGTGGGCCACGTCTTTAAATAATAAAGCGTAGGTAATTGTTTTAGCCAAATTGGGCTCTAGTAGGCGTACGTGTTCGTCATCAAGTAACTCCACTGCAATACCCTGATCAAGATAGCTGTCTAGCATGGATTCAATTTTACTAAGAGGAGTGGTTTCAAAGGTCAATAAGCTGCCTTTTTTAGTTAATAAATGCCCTAAATGATACTCACTGAGTAAGCGCTCATAAGCGGGGATCGCTAGTTGGTTTAATGCCTTAAGTGCTTGTGTGTTAGCACGGTAAGTTGTACTTGGCATATTTTTAACAAATTGCCAAAACCAAGGCAGGGCTTTAAACCCATAACGCCAATCAATCCGAAGTGGCCCTAATGGATTGAATAACATACCGGGTAGCTTTTTTAATAGAGAAGGGTGCGCAAGCGGAAACACTTGCTCAGTAGCAAAGTGGCCTGCATTGCCCTTTGAGCACCCTTGCGCTAAACCACTTTCATCATATAAGGTGACTGCAAAACCTGCGCGCTGTAATTGTAATGCGCTACAAATACCAATAATACCGGCGCCGATAACGGCGACTTGCTGGTTTTTTTTATCCGCCAAAATAACTTACCTCTTCTATAAAAGTAATACTAAGCACTTGATTTACAGGCGCGAATACATTGCATCTCACTTTAAACCGTGATTTATGAAAAAAATCCTGCTGTTTTAAATCAGTAAATAAGCATTGTTTTTCAGCTGCTTAAATAGTTTTTCCCAACTTTTAAAAAGCCTCTAAAGATAAACCTTCTAACAAACTTTAAGTTGGGATATTGATTATTGTATACAATATACTTACTATATCAAGTCTAAACATCAATCAGGTAATTAAAATGACAGTAACTTGGCAAGGTGTCTGTGCAGCAGTAACGACTCAGTTTTATGCAGACGACGCCATTAATTGTGCAACAACAGTAAAAATGATCGATGAACTTAATAACGAAGGTGTTCACGGCATGATTGTAATGGCAAAGGAGCAAGCAGCTGACGTCTCGCTTTATAGTCAAGTGATGGCAAGCCCTATTAACTTAACAAAATTTAAATTGGACTAAGTTATGCTCAAAGGGACCTTTTTTTGTATTGACGGGCATACCTGTGGTAACCCCGTTAGGCTCATAACCAGTGGTCATCCACAATTGAGCGGGCTGAGTATGAGTGAGAAGCGTCAAGATTTTTTGCAAAATCATGATTGGATACGCCAAGCACTGATGTTTGAGCCTCGTGGTCATGACATGATGTCGGGCGGGTTTTTATATCCGCCCACCACAGAAGATGGCGATGCAGCCATTTTATTTGTTGAAACATCAGGGTGCTTACCCATGTGCGGCCACGGCACAATGGGCATAGTCACGTTTGCTTTAGAGCATGGCTTATTACATGCAAAAGTACCCGGAATCCTGCTGTTGGACACGCCTGCTGGGCGTGTACAAATCAATTATGAAATGACTGATGGCAAAGTGCAGTGGGTAAAAATTTATAATGTTCCCGCCTATTTAGCACACCAGTCGATCGTTATTGAAGTGCCTGAATTAGGCGAGCTGACAGTAGATATCGCTTATGGCGGCAACTTCTACATTATTGTTGAGCCACAGTGTAATTATAAAGGCATTGAACATTTAACCGCTGGGCAAATTTTGCAGTATAGCCCGCTGGTGCGTGATGCGATAAACGCGAAAGTTCAATGTACTCACCCGCTTGATCCAACCGTTCAAGGTGCAAGCCATGTTTTATGGACAGGCACACCAAAAAGTGCCAATTCAGATGCCGCAAATGCTGTTTTTTATGGCGATAAAGCCATTGACCGCTCGCCATGTGGAACAGGCACCAGCGCGCGTATGGCACAGCTATTTGCCAAAGGGCAGTTGGCTCAAGGGCAAACGTTTATTCACGAAAGTTATATTGGCAGCCAGTTTATTGGTTGCATTGAACACGTAACAAAAATCGCAGGCATAACAGCTATTTTACCAAGTATTCAAGGCTGGTCTAGGGTGACGGGCACAAGCGCGATCACTGTGGATGACGATGACCCATACGCATTTGGGTTTCAAGTAATTTAATGAGGAGCAGAGCATGACATTAACAGGACAAAGTTTAGTCGCAGGGCAATGGGTTGGTGATTCAGCGAATGGTGAATTTAACGCATTTTCTCCAGCACGCAATGAACCACTACCAACGCGCTTTTTTAATCTCAGTGCCACTGAATTAGACGGTGCCATAGAGGCCGCGCAATCGGCATTTTATGAGTACCGTAAAACCAGTTTTGCACAACGAGCTGATTTTTTAACGTGCATTGCAGAGCAAATATTAGCGCTTGGCGATGAGCTACTTGAGCAAACACATCAAGAAACCAACCTACCGCTTGCACGCTTACAAGGCGAGCGCATGCGCACCGTAAATCAACTTAAAGCGTTTGCCAGTGCCTTGCGCGAAAACCCTGCATCACCACTGGGTTTAAAAATAGTGGATGAGGCCGATGCAACAAGAGCACCGTTACCAAAACCACATACTGAGCTTAACTATTTACCACTGGGGCCTGTTGCTGTATTTGGTGCATCTAATTTTCCGTATGCCTTTTCAACACTTGGTGGCGATACGGCAGCAGCACTGGCAGCAGGTTGCCCAGTGATTGTAAAAAACCACACAGCGCACCCTGGTACAGGTGAGTTAATGGCACGTGCAGCGCTTGCCGCTATAAAAGAATGTGCGATGCCTTTAGGGGTATTTGCAATGATACAAAGCAAAGCGTATGACATGTCGCATCAGCTAGTTGCAGCATCAGCAATTAAAGCGGTGGGTTTTACCGGATCATTTAATGTGGCAAGTAAACTACAAGCAACGATCGCCAAGCGTGAAGAGCCCATCCCATTTTATGGCGAATTAGGCAGTATTAACCCACAAGTTATTTTGCCCAATAAAGCGATTGAAAACAGCAAAGAAATCGCACAGTCACTTTGCCAGTCAATGCTTATGGGCCACGGGCAATTTTGTACCAGCCCAGGTCTGTGGTTAGTACCAACGGGATGTGATGAACTTGAAGCAAACATTTCAGCGTGTATTAATGATGCCCCATCAGACACCTTACTCACCCCTGGGATTGTTAACACGTTTAAACACCAAATAGCAGAACGTTGCCAACTTGATCAGCTAAGCGTATTGGGTAAAGGCAAGCTTGAGCACGCGTTTCATGCCAATGCGCATGTATTCGCGTGCAATGCCGATGATTATTTAACAACCCCTGCTTTGCAAGATGAAGTGTTTGGTCCTGCTGCATTAGTGGTGCGCTACGACAGTGAAGCCCAGCTCATGACATTGATAAACCAATTACAAGGGCAGCTGACAGCCAGTGTTCATGGCACTGAAGCTGATTTAAACAAAGCCGATAGCCTTATCGAAGCGCTGCAATATAAAGTAGGTCGTTTGATAAAAAATCAGATGCCAACAGGTGTTGAAGTGTGCGGTTCAATGAACCACGGTGGGCCATTCCCCAGCTCAACCGATGTACGCAGCACCTCTGTGGGCACAAATGCAATGTTACGTTTTATGCGACCAATTTGTTATCAAGCATAAGATTTATTGGGCGGGATTTACAGATTGTATTTTCCCGCTTATCCCCTATTTATAGAGGGTTCAGGCAGATTCTAACTTGGCATATGAGTGAATTTGAGTATAATGTATGCCAAATGCAATATAATACCAATCGACTTAAATATTTAACCATTCTAGCGAGCTAAATAAAGCGCTAACTGCGTTATAAATTTTTCATGTACGACTGCATGGATGCAGGAGGTAGAGCAATGCAGGAGCAATTGCCGAGATCAACACCATGTCAAAATTTATGCCTTGTTATCACTCCATTTACCTGTAGCTATAATTGGTCAGTAACTTAACACGATTGGTATAAGAGGATCACCATGGCTATCGAGCACAAAACCCGTACCCAATTAGTCGCAGAAGCAATTCGCGCAAAAATTCTTTCTGGTGAAATTAAAGCCGGCGAACCTTTACGTCAAGCGGCACTGGCAACAGAGATGAACGTAAGCCGTATTCCTGTACGTGAAGCTCTATTGCAGCTTGAAGCCGAAGGGCTTGTTAACTTCGAAGCACACAAAGGAGCCACGGCCACAGAGCTTTCAGCATCACAAATTGATGAAATCTTTGATTTAAGAGCGTTGCTTGAAGCCGAGCTACTAAGCCATTCAATAGGTGGTTTAACAGATCAAGATTTAATCGACGCAGAGCTTATTTTAACTGAGCTTGAAAGCGCGATGGATGCAGGCGATACTCACCTAGCAACGGGCGATTTAAATAGCCGTTTTCATGGCAAACTCTATAGCCGCGCAGAGAGACCACAAACCCGTGAGCTGGTTGACATGTATAGTAAAAATTCAGAGCGTTATGTTCGTATGCATATATTGTTAGCCGGTGGCCTAACCACAGCGCCAGAAGAACACCGTACTTTACTAGAGTTTTGCCGCGCAAAAGATACTAAAAAAGCCTGTGACTTTTTGAAAAAACATATATTGGGTGCCAAAAACGACATTAAAAAGCTACTACTTAAAATAGAAGACGAAAAAAGGTAGCTTTTCGTAAACTTTTGCTAGCACATTCATATAATGTGCTTTAACGCGTTAAATTTATTTGACAAAAATATACGGCTGTCCTTTTTACCTGTTTTATAACCTAGAGAATGGACTAATCACACCATTTGCACCTTGTTGTAAAACATGCGTATATATCTGAGTTGTTCGCACATCGCTATGGCCTAGTTGCGTTTGAACCGTTCGAATATCAGCACCACTTTGTAATAAGTGCGTAGCGAATGAGTGTCGTAAAGTATGCGGAGTGGCGTGTTTATTAATTTGTGCATCACAAGCTGCTTTTTTAACCGCGCGCTGTAATTGTTTTTCATCTATATGATGTCTTCTCAATTGCTTACTTTGGGGATCAATGCTGAGTTTATAGGATGAAAATAAATACTGCCAGCCCAGTTGTTTGTTATGATTTGGATATTTTTTACGTAATAAATGTGGCATAAACACGCCACAAAATAGCGGGTTATTTAGGTCTAACTGTAAATAACTATCTACTAATTGAATTTGTGTCCGTATTTGCGGTATGAGCTCAGTTGCAAGCGTTACAACACGGTTTTTTCCTCCTTTACCATCCCATATGCGGATGCAGTTATAGTCAAAATCAATATCCTGCACACGCAAACGCAGTACTTCCATTAGCCGCATGCCACTGCCATAGAGAAGCCCACAAGGTAAATAATGTTTTGCAGAGCACACTTTAAAAAAAAGGTTTACTTCTTGCTGTGTTAAAACGACGGGGAGTTTAGTTGCTCGTTTGCTCTTGATAAAATCTAAGGATAGCGATAGTGGCTTTTTAATGACCTCCTTAAATAAAAAGCTTAACGCATTTAAAGCTTGCGTTTGCGTATTAGGTGCAACATTTTGTTGGTTAACTAGATGATTTAAAAAAAGCTCTACTTCATTATCTCCCATTGTTGTTGGGTGTCGCATAGAATTAAAGCGAATAAATGCAGCTATCCAGTATAAGTAAGCTTTAATGGTACTTTTAGCATAGCGCTTTAAATACATTTGTTCCGAAATCATAGTTAAAAAAGGTGACTTCATAGGATGAATCTCCAAAAATAAATTACTGTATATATAGACAGTTGTTTGTGTTTTGTCCAATATTACTGATCTCTACCATTTTGGGGTATTTTTGCACTTGTAAAAAGTTAGACAAAGTTCACTAATTGTTTACAGGTGTTTATTTGAGGGCTAAGATAAATGCATTGTAATATATGGACATTTGTCGGTTTATAAAACGACAAATGTCATAGACAAAATTGTTAGCTTTCTCATCAAGAATGGAGTTTTATGAAAGGTTATAGATGGACATGTAACGCCTGTAGTTTTGGTAATGACTCAAATAAAACTCATTGTACAAATTGCGGTTGCTCTTCAACGGCAGGTACTGAAGATATCGAGAAGCATAAAAACCCCGAAGGATTTAATAAAAGAACAAAAATAGAAGAATATAAAAAACAAGTATTACCTCTTTTATTTTCTCCATGCTTTTTAGCTATTTATATGCACAACGGTAAAATTGAAATAGCCTTACTTTTATTTGTATCGGTTTCTTTTCTTATAACCAAAAATTTAAAATTGTTGCAGTACATCTGCACTGATAAAAAAGCTAAAACAATGCTAGTTACTTTCTCAGGTGTTTTACTGGTATTTTTCCTAGTTAGAATTTATTTAATCCCAAACAATAGCTCACTTGTTGGTTGGGGGCTTATGTTTTATTTTATATTTACTTTTGGATTCTTGTTTTATTTTTCAAAAGGTAAACGGTTCAGCAGGCTTTTCGAGAAGTTTTACAAAGAAAGCTAACAAGAAAATTAATCAGGACAAATAACAGTTGGTTTTTGCTCCTGCGTCGCTTATTTTAACCAACTGTTATTTGCCCATTATTTGGGCGTTGTGGCTGTAGAATTACTCTTTTTTAAGAAAAACAGCCTGTTTTATGGGTTCCAAATGCATTACCTAATGCTTTAAAAACGCTTAGAGTTAATTACAGGAGCTCGTTTTTTAATTGAATTTGGCTGTTAGAGTAATTCTACAGGCTCGTTAGGCTCCTATGACTGCAAGGCACCACCATTTCTTATCTCAATGCTATTTAAAAGGGTTTACGCGAGGTAAATCCAAAAAATCTAGACTTGCGGTAATTGATTTGAAAGGGAAAAAATCTTTTGAAACGACACCTAGAAATGTTGGTGGAGTACGCGACTTTAATCGAGTGGAAATTGAAGGGGTTGACCCTAACCATATAGAATCTGAGCTTTCAAAATTTGAAGGCTTGGCAGCTACCGCACTTAAAAAGCTAAAAGATACCTTAGATTTTTCAGGTGAGACCAAGGACATAATACTTAATCTCATTGGACTTATCGCTGTACGCTCTCCTGAAAGAAGAGAGCATATGAGGCAATTTGAGGCTCAAATTGCTGAACGAATTATGGGAATGACACTGGATTCTAAAGAAGCATGGGAAGGCCAAATTAATAAATTAGATGACGATGAAAAGCCAAAAGCTAAAGTTAGTTACGAAGAAGCTAAAGAGTTTTTTGAATCTAAAAAATATACTATAAAGCTTGCAAGAGAGCACCAGATTAGAATGGAAATGGTGCAAATTGATGCAATATTACCTTGTTTATTTGGCAGGCAATGGATGTTAATAACTTCTAACGATGAATCAGGGCCATTCATTACCACCGATAGACCAATGAACCTTTCATGGATTAAGCCGGATGATGTTCCACCATTATATCGCTCTAGCCCAGGGTTTGGTTTAAAAGGAACTGAAGTTTACTTCCCTATCTCACAAGACTTAGCCTTAATAGGAGAGTTTGACGGGGAAGATAAAACAATTGAAGCTAATGAAAATTTAGTCGCTGTTCTTAATAGTAAAATGTTATTTAACTTAAATGCTCAAATATATGCCCCTAAATTTGATTTCAAGTTTTTTGGTAAAGATAATGATATTTTAAATGGCAAAGAGTTGCTCCGTGAAATCGGAGCCTAACAAGTTGCTCAAACGGACAAAAAACAGTTGGCTTTTTCTCGTTCCTCGCTTATTTTAGCCAACAATTTTATTGCCGCTTAGCAAAGCGTTATATGCCAATGATGAAATCGCTGACTATTGTGCTATTTCCACTAGCTTTAATTACTAGCTGGAGTAGCTTTGCAAACATAGATATTGAATATCAGGTAACTGAAGTTGCTGGTAGTAACACAAATTATGGTTTATCTGTAATTGCACCAGCCAGCGATCCTGAACAATTAGTTCCATATTGGCATCGTAAAGCTGTCAAAATTTGTGGTTCTAAAAAATATATAGCGTCTGCGTTAATTAAAAAATCAACGCAATGCGGTGATGCTATTAAGGTTACTAGTACAGGTGAAAAGTGTGAGGTGATTCCTGCATCAGTTTTCGGTACTTTAAGCTGTAATGGCATATAACAAGCTAATTAATAAGGACAAAAAACAGTTTGCTGTTTTCGTTCCTCAACATTTTAGCAAACAATTTTTTGCCCATTATTAGGGCGTTGTGGCTGTAGAATTACTCTTTTTTAAGAAAAACAGCCTGTTTTATGGGTTCCAAATGCATTACCTAATGCTTTAAAAACGCTTAGAGTTAATTACAGGAGCTCGTTTTTTAATTGAATTTG
>NZ_JABCJL010000030.1:0-64079 GCF_012952265.1 Pseudoalteromonas sp. NEC-BIFX-2020_015 | reverse complement strand
CATAGAGCGTTAAGCTTCTCCCATTCATTGGAATACTGGCGCGCAATACTTGAAACATCCCTTGTCCATTAATAGGTGACCAATCGACTAATATGATGGGGGACTTTTTATTTCCAATTAACTGCGCTGACATATAGTCATAAAAGAAAAGGCGCTCGCTGTGTAAGAGCGTGTTACCGATTAAGCGGTCAGCGCGTTTAATATCATTTTTCTTTGTTGTTTTTGATAGGCTTTTCAATCCTCTACCTAAATATGTCACAGACACACGTTGATCATGCATGCCAGAGTCAATGAAGGTAAATAACGTATTTAATCGAGT
Organism: Pseudoalteromonas sp. NEC-BIFX-2020_015; assembly: GCF_012952265.1. Taxonomy (NCBI): domain Bacteria; kingdom Pseudomonadati; phylum Pseudomonadota; class Gammaproteobacteria; order Alteromonadales; family Pseudoalteromonadaceae; genus Pseudoalteromonas; species Pseudoalteromonas sp. NEC-BIFX-2020_015. The sequence goes on along the minus strand of NZ_JABCJL010000030.1, from coordinate 63,760 downwards.
AGAGTGAATTTCAGGGTAGGCAGCAGCGATATCATTCTGTATTATATTTGTGATCTTCATGGCTATTGTTTTAAGTTGTTTTTGGCGAAGTAATTTGATCACAATTAGTCATGAAGGTCGATCCCCTTTACTCATCTTTTTTTAATTCATTTCGTGGGGATTCGTCAGGATTTAAACCAAATCAGAACGATGAAAACAACGATGAGATGAAAACAACGATGACACCCATCCTAAAGTTTATATTTTTTACTAACTTTTAATTCGCATGAAAAGTGACCCGCATGTTACATGGCAACTGCAAGGAAAAGTCAAATAAGTTTAGTTAATACAAATGTTATCACTGTATTTCACGTTGCGTTCGTCGTGCTTTCTTGTGGGGTGAAGATCGTTTTACAGGCCAGTCTTTTGAGCATCGCAGAGGCTGGGTTGATGATAAGCTGCTTGGATTAGCGAAGGTATTTTGCATTGATGTATGTGCCTGTGCAGTCATGAGTAACCAGCAAAATGTCAGGAACATTTAACAACAGCGCAGCTGGCCCGAAGGGCGAAAGTCAGGACGCCTGAAGTACACTCATTTAGTGCTGTATGTTGATGATAAAAAAGCGAATAGGCTAATGATAAAGCAATCATTCTGCGCTGGCATAAACTATGTAAAGGAAAGTTACTGACGCAAAAGTATGTGCAGGGTGAAAAACTGAGTAAAGCAGAACGCATTTTCTTTAATCAAACCGTAAAACAATACCGTGAACGGCTAGCAAGTATTAGCTGGTTTATGCGATTATTAAATGAATACATTGCCCGCAGAGCAAATAAAGAAGATAACTGTACAGGCCGATTTTATTCGCTGCCATCCATGGCACTCACCCTTCGGGTGGCCTAAGGCGTTCAAAGTTGTTCCTTACAACTTTGTGGGAAGGCCGCTTTAAATCACAAGCCTTGCTTGATGAAGTCGCACTCGCCGCCTGTATGGCCTATGTAGATTTAAACACAATCAGAGCAAAAATGACGCAAACACCGGGAAAATCTGACCACACCAGTGTACAAAAAGCATTGAATATTACCTCAAATAAACCACTCACACACCTGCAATACCTTCTAAAACGCCCATTAAAACAACACCAAGTCCTCTTTTTATATTTACGTAAAATCGAAGTAACCGATTGAACCAAAATAGGAACTCAGCTATGGTTGAACCATTAATAAAAATAAATTAAAAACGAGTTATTCTACAGGATCGTCAAGTGAGCACTAATAAACAGATTATGTATCAAGTTAATTATGGGTCTTCAACTTTAGAGTTCGAAGATCATGCTGCTCCTGAATAATTTAAGAGTGAGTATGGCCTTGGGATGGTATCTCAAGCCTTCATGTGGTTAGTGTGTAATGCATCACGATTAATAAGGAAAAATAATGATATCTGAGCTTATAAAAGGTGGTAATTGCACATTACCACGTTCTAATGGTACGATTTTAATTAAGCATTTGTCATCAACAGCAAGGGATATAAATTTAACTGCATTTTTACTTGATGAAACAGGGAAAGTAAAAAACGACGCTGGTATGGTATTTTTTAATCAACCTAGAGACGCTGATAAGATAGCGCAATTCATATCACCAATAGAGAGTAATGGTGTTACTACACATCAGATTAACTTTTCTCTTAATTCTGCATCGGATATAGCTAAAATAGCGATCACCTTAACTGAAGATAACGGTATTGGTTTTGAAGGACTAAATATAACGGCTGAAATCCATTGTGATGGCACTGTCACACAACTAGTGCCGCTTGCTTTTAATACTGAAAAAGGGGTCATCATTTCTGAAATATATAGTCGAAACGGACAAACTAAAGCAAGATCTGTTTGGCAAGGTTTTGCGACAGGACTGGCTGGATTGTGTTCGAATTATGGTATTGAAGTGGATGATGAAGTTGAACAAGTACCTAAAACGGTTGTAACGCATATATCTAAACCTGTAGCGAGAGTGAGTCCGAGTATAAGCTTGGAAAAAGTCAGTGGTAAAGTTGATCTATCTAAAGGCCGAAAGCCCATTATTATTGAAAAAACTGCAGAAATAACGGTATCAATATCATGGGATAGTAATACCGATTATGATGTGTATGCTTTGGTATATCTTACAAACGGACAGCAAGTTGATATAGCTATGTTCGGCGCAAAAGGTGTTCCAGTTTTACAAAACTATAAAGACGCCGTGTGTCACTTAGGTGATGAAGTTGGGACTAAACCAAAGCGCAGAGGCTTCTTCCAATCTGCGATTAAAAATACAATCTGCAAAGAAGAAATTAAGATCCGTTTAGATGACACTATTAAAGCCGTGGTGCCAGTTGCTTACTCTGCTCAATCTAATGGATCAGGCTCATTTAATAAATACAATGTGTCGATGTTAATTGATAACCATAATGGTACTGAAATTAGCATATCAGCTAAAAATGCAAGTAAGAATAATAATATCTATACATGCGTTCCCGGTATGATCACTAATACCCCAGATGGAGTCATTATTGCAGCCCTAGAATCGTATAGTGCCCCAAACTCTGAGAATAGACCTAAGTTAGAAATGGGTAGTGATGGTAGTATAAAAGTATTGATGGATCGTGGGCCTAAAAATAATTACAAATAATAATATTATTGGAACTTGCTACGCATTTTAAGCAATTATTTTAGCTTATTAATTTGGCTGTTGGAGCTATCCTACAGCCTTGCCATAGATAAATATGGAGTGGTTATCAATATCAAGTCTGTAACCTTAGCGAAAGAGAAATTGAGGTTAAACGAGGGATTGGTGTTGGTTCATTATAACTTGTATTACTCATAGGTTGTTTGCGGCCAATAGTTTTACTTTTTTAATTTATTTGGGCTCAATTTCCCGCAGCTTGTGGTCTAAAGGTTTTGACCTTCGGCTAATTAAGATACCCCTCTTCGCGAAGCGAAAAGCCTTAGCGCTGGGTAGCTTAATATTACAAGCTATTAGAGAATGTTTGAACAACACGCCATACGAATAGCACTAAAACTCACTTTCCACCGCAAATCATAATAGTTATATTCCCTTACTTTTCAATACTGTTAACTTAGTTGCTGTGTTTTCCACTCAACAGCTGTTTACCTTAAAAATGATATATTCACGCAGTAAAAGTAGGTGGACCAAAGCGACATGCAGTTTGTGTTGCATAATGTGATGGGGTAATTTTTTCATTTCATGAAACCTATTTGTCATCTCGCTTACTATTCAGTTGCCATTTTATTGTGTAACCTAAGCCGGATTTATTTTTGGAGGAATTTCGCGATGTTGCGAACGATATTATCTGTAAGCTTGGGATTGTGTGTAAGTATGGGGGCATATGCCAGTGAGGTTATGACCCCTGAAAAACTTTGGCAAGTAAAACGTGTGAGTGCGCTGGGTTTAAACCAAAATAAAACCCATATAATTTACAAAGTAACGACGCCAAGTGTTGAGAACAATAACTTCAATAGCAAGGTCTATCAAGTGCCACTAAAAGGTGGTGAGTCTCAGTTGTTAGAAGCCTATCAAGATCTTTTTATTGATAGCAGTATTTCGCCGGATGGCAGCAAAAAACTTCTTCATGAAAAAGTAAAACTAGAAAAGGTTTTGGCATCAGACAGATATAAAGAGCTTGGTCAAGCTAACGCTTATGTGTTTGATGATTTAAACTATCGCCATTGGGATACGTGGAAAGACGGCAGCTTTAAACATGTTTTTTATCAAGACTTAAAGACAGAAGAAAAAGTCGACATCATGAAGGACATGCCATTTGATAGCCCAACGTCACCATTTGGCGGTGCTGCTGATTATACGTGGGGACCCAAGGGCGAAAATATTTATTATGTCAGTAAAAAACTGACTGGTGAGCAGTACGTTAGCAGCACTAATACTGACATTTATCGCTACAACCTCGCTAGCAAAAAAACGACAAACATCACACAAAGCAATTTAGGTTATGATAAGTACCCCGCGTTCTCGCCAAAAGGCAACTTAGCATGGTTACAAATGGATGAGCCAGGCAATGAAGCAGATAAAAACGATATTATTGTTAAGGTGAAAAACCGTGACTTTAATCTAACAGAACACTGGGATGGCACCGTAAATAGCTTTAAATGGAGCAATGACGCTAAGCATATTTATTTTGTAGCGCCAGTTGACGGCACTATTCAGCTGTTCCAAGTATCTGTAAATACAAAAACTAAGCCGAAAATTATGCAGCTTACAAACGGCATGTTTGATGTAAATAGCATAGTTGCAGTATTAGATAATCAGCTTGTGGTAACACGTAACAGCATGAATGCCGCGCGTGAAATTTACAGATTTGATCTGGATAGCAAAAAGCTGACTGCGTTGACGAAAGAAAATGACACATTTTATGCCGATCTGGACTTACCCAATGTTGAAAAACGTATGGTAAACACCAAAGATGGCCAACAGATGTTAACTTGGGTTATTTACCCGCCTAATTTCGATAGAAGCAAAAAATACCCAACTTTACTTTATTTACAAGGTGGCCCGCAGTCTGCGTTATCTCAATTTTATTCTTTTCGTTGGAATTTCCAAGTAATGGCTTCACAAGGTTATATTGTGGTAGCCCCTAATCGTCGTGGTATGCCGGGTCATGGTGTTAAATGGAATGATGATATAAGCCAAGATTGGGGTGGGAAGGTAATGCAAGATTACCTTGATGCCATTGATGATGTAGCACAAGAATCATATGTAGATAAGTCTCGTATTGGCGCTATAGGTGCAAGTTACGGTGGCTATTCCGCATTTTATTTAGCGGGCAACCATGAGGGGCGTTTTAAAACGTTTATAGCGCATTGTGGTATTTTCGATTTACGCAGTATGTACGGTACAACCGAAGAGCTATTCTTTGTAAATAACGAACTAGGGGGGGCGTATTGGGAGGATAACGCCGCGACTAAAAAGTCATACGGTCAGTTTAATCCGATCAGCTATGTTGATAAGTGGGATGCACCTATGTTTGTTATTCATGGCGGCAAAGACTACAGAGTGCCGTTAGAGCAGGGTATTGCTGCTTTCCAAGCTGCAAAATTACGTGGTTTACAGAGCCGGTTTTTATACTTCCCTGAAGAAAATCATTGGGTGCTGACGCCGCAAAATGGCATTGTATGGCAGCGTGAGTTCTTTAAGTGGTTGGATGATACGCTTTAGCCAAAGCTAAACTTCGTTTAATAAAATGTCAGGGTCTAATTTTTACACTCTGGCATTTTTATTTGTATAGAGGATACTGCTGAGTCCCGTAAAATATGATAATGCCGATTGATGTATGAAATAAAGCAATCTATTGAATTTAAATGATAAATGATATATTTTATCGAGATAATTAAATCACAAGCGAGTAAGTCTATTTACTCACTAAGAACAAGGACAGTCGTATTTTGGACGAGATTAATATTTTTACGCCGGACTATTTTTTAGATCTTTTTATATTAGTGATAGCTATTTTGGTTAATTTTTATGTTTATTTTTCGTTGAAAAAAACATTTAAATTCAAAAATGATATTTATATATTACATTTCTCAAAGGCTTTTCTCTTTTTTGGGGTATCGACTTTGTTCAGCTTGCTTTCCTTTATTACAATAATTCTTATTGTTAGTATTGGGGTAGACAGTCAATATCTTGATATGTATGTAGATGTGCCTTACAACCTGGCGTTTATTGTTGGTTTGGTTTATTTATATCGAGGTGCGAAAAATATCAAAGTGCTTAGAGTTATCTAACGCAGTGATCGTAGGCTTGACCTACAAAAACAGTAAGCCTAAGTTAACAGGATGGAACACGAAAGGAATTGAAATAAGCAATACCCAATACCCAATATGAAAACCGATGACTCAGTGGCTAATCATTAAAAAAGCCGTTGTTTTTAAACAACGGCTTTTTAGTATTCGTAAGTCGAATTACATTTACATTACACGCATACCTGGCTCTGAACCATCGTCTGGGTTGAGAATGTAAATTTCTTTACCACCAGGGCCTGCGGCTAGCACCATGCCTTCTGACATACCAAAGCGCATTTTACGTGGTTTTAGGTTTGCTACCATTACAGTGAGTTTACCTTCAATGTCTTCAGGTGCGTAGGCCGATTTTATACCCGCAAACACTTGACGAGTTTCGCCGCCTAAATCAAGGGTAAGCTTTAGTAGCTTATCAGCGCCTTCTACGTGTTCTGCTTTAGCAATTTTAGCAACACGTAAATCAACTTTTGCAAAATCATCAAATTCGATTTCAGCAGCAATGGGTTCTTTTGCAAGAGGGCTGTTTGGATCTATTTTGTCTTTTGCTGCTAACAAGCTTTCTTTTGATTCTTCAACCATTTTGTTTACTTTATCCATTTCTACACGTTGCATTAACGGCTTAAATTTATTGATTGGGTGACTTATTAGCGCAGTTTGCGCGCCTTGCCATGATAGCTCGTCATTTAAAAACGCTTCTACATTACTTGCCATACCTGGTAACACTGGTTTTAAGTAAGTCATTAATACGCGGAATAAGTTAAGGCCAAGTGAGCACACTTGATGCGCTTCTTCTTGCTTGGCTTCGTCTTTGATTAATACCCATGGTGCTGCGGTATCAATAAATTGGTTGGCTTTATCAGCAAGAGACATAATTTCACGAATTGCGCGGCTGTAATCACGGTTTTCATAGTGCTGGGCTACAGTATCAGTGGCTGCTTGGAATTCGGCCAATAATTTTGGATCCATTACAGTATCACTTAATTTACCGTCAAACTTTTTAGTGATAAATCCGGCACAACGGCTGGCAATATTAACCACTTTACCCACTAAGTCTGAATTTACACGTAGGGCAAAATCTTCTAAGTTTAAGTCAAGGTCGGTAATACCGCTGTTAAGTTTTGCTGCGTAGTAATAACGTAAAAATTCAGGGTCTAAGTTATCTAAATAAGTACGCGCTTTAATAAACGTACCTTTTGATTTAGACATTTTAGCGCCATTAACCGTTACAAAACCGTGGGCGAATACATTGGTTGGCTTTCTGAATTTTGCGCCTTCAAGCATTGCTGGCCAAAATAAGCTGTGGAAGTAGATGATGTCTTTACCGATAAAGTGGTAAAGCTCAGCATCAGAGCCTTCTTGCCAAAATGCATCAAAGTCGATGCCTTGTTTATCACATAGGTTTTTAAAGCTGGCCATGTAACCAATTGGGGCATCTAGCCATACATAAAAGTATTTACCTGGCGCACCTGGAATTTCAAAACCAAAATACGGTGCATCACGGCTGATATCCCACTGTTGTAAGCCATCGGCAAACCATTCGTCTAGCTTGTTTGCCATTTCTTGTTGGATACTACCAGAGTGTAACCACTCTTTTAGCATGCCTTCAAATGCGGGTAAGTCAAAAAAGTAGTGCTCAGAATCTTTTAATACAGGCTCAGCACCTGACATAACAGAGCGCGGGTTGATTAGCTCTGTTGGGCTGTATGTTGCACCACAAGCATCACAGCTGTCACCATTTTGATCTTCAGACTTACAGGTAGGGCACGTACCCGTTACAAAACGGTCGGGTAAGAAAATGCCTTTTTCAGGGTCAAATAACTGTGAAATAGTGTGTTTTTTAATATGACCGGCGTCGTTAAGGCGATTATAAATCAGTTCACTTAATTCTTTGTTTTCTTGGCTATGAGTGCTGTGGTAGTTATCAAATTTGATATTGAAATCAGCGAAGTCACGTTGACGCTCAATACTGACATTTTTAACCATTTCTTCTGGCGTGATCCCTTGCTTTTGCGCATTGAGCATTATTGGCGTGCCATGAGCATCGTCGGCGCAAACATAATAAGCTTCGTGGCCTTGCAGTTTTTGAAAACGTGACCAAATATCAGTTTGAATATATTCCAATAAATGACCTAAATGTGTAGGGCCATTGGCATAAGGTAATGCGCTGGTAATGAGGATCTTTCGCTGTGTCATAATCATTCCGAATTGACGGTTCCAGTTAAGGAACGGATGAAAATCATAATATTATCAGCAAACCTAAAGCAAACGCCTTCAAGGCTAGCCGATTTTCATTAATTGACTGGTGTTAATGCCCTGAATGTTACATAATTCCGAGGCAATTTTCATCAAAGAAACACTATTTTATTGCTATGTTTGGACTGTCGAAACTATTCTCCTCTAAATCGGTGCAAAAACAACCGATTATTACTGCCTTAGCCGCTTATCGAAGCGCTGTTTTCGCTGTCGGCGTTGATGAAAAATTTATTAACGATGTTGAGCTGGGTAAAGATAAGTCATTGCTGATCAGCTTAACCTTGCCTTTTGCTGCGCAATCAGAAATGCCAGCAGTCGCAGCGTTTGTTAGCGAAAGGCTCAATCAGGTTGTTACAATTACAGCGTGTGTAGCATTGCCTCCCCAATGTAAATTTAAAAAAATTAAACATATTGTATTAATTGCCTCAGGCAAAGGTGGTGTCGGAAAGTCGACCACGGCGGTTAATATTGCAGGAGCGCTCAAAGCCGAAGGCGCCAAAGTGGGCATTTTAGATGCTGATATTTATGGTCCATCGATCCCGATGCTTTTGGGTTTAGTCGGCGCAGAGCCTTCTTCAAAAGACGATAAGCAATTAATGCCATTTGATGCGAATGGAATTAAGGCACAATCAATTGGTTTTTTAGTCCCTAGCGATGACGCTACTGTGTGGCGTGGCCCTATGGCGTCGGGTGCAGTTAATCAGTTGCTTAATGAAACTGCATGGGGCGAGTTGGATTATTTAATTGTTGATATGCCGCCAGGTACTGGCGATATTCAGCTAACGATGAGCCAAAAAGTACCCGCCAGTGGGACTGTTATAGTGACAACCCCACAAGATTTAGCCCTTGCTGATGCGCAAAAAGGCATTGCAATGTTTAATAAAGTTAATGTACCAGTGCTTGGCTTAATTGAAAATATGAGCCACTTTTTATGCTCACACTGTGGTGAACCAAACCATGTGTTTGGTAAAGATGGTGCAATTAAATTAGCGCAGCGTCACGGTGTTCCTGTGCTGTCACATATTCCTTTAGCGATCAATATCCGCGAATACTCAGAGCAAGGAAAATTAATTGCTCTGGATAATCAAACGACAGTCAGTAAAATTTATGCTGATACTGCGCGGTTGATTGCCAGTATGCTTTACTATCAACAACCACATCATGATTCAGTAGAAATCGTGATTACGGATGATTAAATAATGAGATTATCAGATACCCATATTAAAGAATATATTGCACAACAACGTATTATTATAGAGCCAAGCCCAACGGATGACATGATTTCAGGGGTGACGGCAGATTTACGTTTAGGTAATAAGTTTCGTGTATTTCAAGATCATACCGCAGCCTATGTTGATTTAAGTGGTCCTAAAGATCAGCTTAATAAAGCAATGGAATCGATAATGAGCGATGAAATAGTGCTAAAAGAGGGTGATGCGTTTTTTTTACACCCGGGTGAATTAGCATTAGCAATGACTTACGAAAAGGTCACGTTACCTGCTGATATCGTGGGTTGGCTTGATGGACGTTCATCGTTAGCGCGTTTGGGTTTAATGGTACATGTGACTGCACATCGTATTGATCCGGGTTGGTCAGGTAACATTGTATTAGAATTCTATAACTCAGGTAAGTTGCCACTCGCGCTGCGCCCGATGATGAAAATAGGCGCTATGAGTTTTGAGACAATGTCAGGACCTGCTGAAAACCCTTACAATACCCGTAAAGACGCGAAATACAAAGACCAAACTAGTGCTGTTGCAAGTCGCATTAGTGATGATAGTAATTAATTAAAATGAATACCAAAAAAGGCTTATCACTTGGTAAGCCTTTTTTGTTTCATTAAGATCAATGACCAATTTATTGGTAATTTTACCTAATACCACCATACTTCTATTGTAGTCAGTCGATTTTTCGCAAAATAATTGATAGCACTTGAGGTGAAAGTGAAGATAAACAACGGATTGGTTCAAATGTTAATGCTTGTGGTGGTACTAATCTTTAGTATTTATGCACCTAATAGCCATAGCGTGCCTGTGCAACGTTTATTGGATGTGCAAAATACACTTGCTATTAATAACCTAGTACATGAGGACTTTTTCAGTGATGTGAGAGGTTTATATATTCAGAAAAACCTTGCTATACGCTCCCCTATTTTTAAGAGCCAAGTGATTAAAAATCCACAATTGACTTATCTTACGTCAAACCAAAATCCGGCTTTAGAACTCGTAATAAATAATACGCTTTATAAAACGGTACAAAATAAGCCCGCTCTTCTTGGCGCTATAGTCACTATTTTGCTTTTGAACTTTGCTATTGTTGCTAGTTTGAATTTTTTACTCTATCGATTTAAATTCTTTTACCTTTTGGGTTATATCGGCTGTGCTGTACTCGCTTGTTTAGTAAGTGCGGGCTTTCAAAACCCAAATTTAGGGGATCAAACGTACACTGTATTCTCTTTGCTCTCATTGGCGTGTATGTGCCTTTATCTTGCTCATATTAGTTGTGAACAGCAGCTATTAAAGGCATATAAACAGAAACTTCACCCTACTTTAATAAGTATTAGCTGTGTGGCTATTATTTATAACTTGTTAGGTTATATAAATAGCCATTATGTGATGGCGGTTTGTTTTGCTGTAATTACAGGGCTACTTGTTCATTTGTTTTATAAATGGTGGCAGTTAAAAAAAATACATGGGGGCTTATCTCTTTTACTTTGGGGAGGCATATTTACACAAGCAGTAGCATGGTCACTCACACTCATAATGCTAACACCTCAATTTTTAGTTAATGATGTTTTTGCAATTTTTAACTCCATTATTTTAGTGGGTATTATTTTGGTAAAAGATCGTTCCCGTGTTGTGAAATATAATGAGAGTTTGACTCATGATGAAGACACAGGTTTACCTAATAAACAGCTTTTACTCAGGCGTTTGGCTACACAAGTTAAGCTTAAACAAGCGCACAGTTTAGTTTTATTTAGACCTGCTGCATTACTAAATAGCCGCGCTAACTTTGGTTATGGCCATGCAAACGAGCAAATTAAAGTTTTTATGCAAAAGTTAGCAGATCAACTTGCTGTGAATAATGCGCTTGGGATTGAATCAAAATTAAATGTGCGCCATTTTATTGCAAGGTTTGATGATGGTATTTTTGCTTTTATTATTCCGGGCTTACTTGAATTGAGTCAAATAGAGCAATTTGTGTGCGTTACCAATGGTGTATTTGCAGAAGGGGTTAATCATAACAATACACAATTAGTGGACCGCGTGGACTTTGGCGTTGCAAATTATCCATTGCATGCAAAAACGGGCAGTGAACTGATACAGCGAGGATTACAGGCTTTGAGTGTAAAACCTTTACATGGTGAACGCTGGCATATGTATAGTGCCGAAAGCTCTACAATTTCACGGCATAAACGAGCGATTGCATCAGCATTGAGAGAAGCAATTGATGAAGATCAGCTTAGCTTATATTTTCAACCTCAGATTAACCTAAAAACAGGAGAAATCCATGGTGCAGAGGCACTATTACGGTGGGAGCACCCTGTACTAGGGCATATACCGCCAGATCAATTTATTCCAATTAGTGAGTCAACGGGATTGATATCAGAATTGACCGAGTGGGTTGTCGCTGAAGCACTTAAGTGCCAAAGACTTTTAATTGAGCTTTATCCTGAACATATAATGTCGGTTAATATTTCTGCTAAAGACTTACTAAATAAAGATTTACCAGTATTATTTATTACATTAATGAATGAGTATCAGCTTGACCCTGAAAATATCATGTTAGAACTGACCGAATCAGCCACATTAGATGAAGGCATGAACATAAAAACAGCCTTAAATGATTACAGATTAATTGGTTTAAAAATTGCTATTGATGACTTTGGCACTGGTTATTCTTCATTAGCCTATTTAAGTAAAATGGGCTTTGATGAAATTAAAATAGACAAGCAATTTGTTATGAACATTGAATACTCTAAAAATGATCAAACGATTTGTCGTGCCACATGTGATATTGCAAGATCACTCGATTCATATGTGGTTGCTGAAGGCATTGAAGATAAAGCAAGCTTAAATAAACTCCAAGAATATGGTTGTCATGTTGGGCAGGGTTACTATTTTTCGCGACCTATGGCTTTTACACAGTACTTAGCTTGGTTATCAAAAAGTAGAAGTGTTTCTAAGGATGTTGAAACAGTCGTTGCCCCAATTGAAAAAAATAACTGCTAAGTGGTTCAATACAGTCATTACACATTTTCTGATCGGGGTAAATAAGTGTTGAATTAGTTATGCCTGATACGAGAAAGTGATTAACGATGTTTTTTTGATGGCTAATACAAGCCTCGAAACATCGTGCTGCAAGCTCTTCAGGCATGCTCATATAGAATTGCTGGTGCTGCTTATCAAAAACCATGCATTGATGTACATATTGATTGGCATTTTTCCCCTGATTATCTAAAAACACCCCCTTATAAAATTCACTTAATATAAGATTAATAGGGTGAGATTGAACGACACTGTGTTCAAGCCACAGTTTAGATGCAAAATGACGCGATGAGTGAAGTGGAAATAAGTGCTTAGTAATATGGTGATCAAAAGCATGAAACCATTCATGGGCAAGCGCGCCGCCGCCTGCATTTTTTGCTAAGGCTAAAGTGCGGGTACTACTATTATAATGTGCTTGGACATTTTGTTGCCCGCCATGGCCAAATGCAAAATTTAGGTTCCCTCTTAGGCCAATTGCAGTGGGTGGTATTTGTAAAATTTGTGCTAAATCTGCAAGGGCATCATAAATTAAATTGGCGCTCACTAATCGCTCTTCTTTGGTAACCCATTTACCAACCACCATGGTTTTAAATCCAAAGGTGTCACGAATTTCATTAAAGTCGACTTGATCCTCAAATCGGTAATCAGGGCCTTGACGAAAGAAACCCGCTTTTAATCGATTGGTATACGTCATATGGGTTGATAGCGAGCTTTAACATGTTCAGGCATAAACTGAGTTTGCTTTTTATTGAGTGATTCTAACATTGTGTACAGTGGCTGAGGATCTATGCTCTCAATAAGCGCTAAACTGTGTGCTACGGCTTCAAGCGTTGATAAACTGTCTAAGCGAGGAGCTTTACGAATCCTATAACGGTTTTTTGGTATTTCTTTAAAGCTTACTTTTTGAAAAGCGTTAAGAGAGGGGGTCATTTGCATAATTTTATATGCTTTTTTCCATGTTCCATCAAGCACGATAAGATGCGTGAGCGTTTTGCTAAATTGCGAGGTATTAGTTGTACTATCATCTAATAGCAACGCTGTTTTATCAGGGTATAGTAATGCTGTCGTTTGAATTGGTAGATCTAATATGCTCGTGAAGTCAGATTCACTTTCTCCGACTTTAATTTCACACTGTGTGAGGCTCAAAGAAAGTAGGCGAGCTGTATTTTTCGTCACTTTTATTTCACTAGGATGCTGTAAGATAATAACTTTTATGCTGTTTTTAAGTTGTGATATATCTTCACAAAGGCAGGTTGTTAGGCTAAATTTACAATGAGTACACAATAAACGAGACATAAAATAATCTATTTAGTAATTTGTTAGTTTGAAAACTCAGCAATTATACGCTTAATCACTTTTTTAAGTGGATTTTTTTCTCTATAAATATAAAGTAGGATTATTAACTAGTTACTTGTGATTAAAACACGAGTAAAAAAAGGATAAAAAAATGAACACGGTAATTATTGATGAAGGCGCGTTGGAAGGTATGGAGTCATTATTAGGCGAGCAGTTTGATGACACATTGATGTTTTGCTGCGCTGAATTTGAGCGCTTGGGAGGCGAGATTCTAGCCACAATCCATAGCGATGTCCCAACAGCGACTCGCCACGCCCATAGTCTAAAGTCTAATGCGGCACAGTTTGGTGCCAGTAGCTTATCTGATGTTGCACGCGATATTGAGCAAAGCTTAAATAATGGCGATTTATCTCAGGCAGTGGCGGCAACAGAACAGCTTGAAAGCCAAGTCGCAGGGGCTAAAGACAAGTTAACCCAATGGTTGCAAAGCCGTTAAAATAAAATGAATTTTTTTCAGTTTTATGATGCTAAATAGGCTGGTGTTTTGCCCCTTTACTAGGTTAGTCTAACCATTCACTAGTAGAGGTAAAAATGTCAGAAATTAAAAAGAGTCATAAATTACAAGGCGTTTGTTATGATATTCGTGGGCCGGTATTAGTTCAGGCGCGCAAAATGGAAGACGAAGGCCAAAAAGTTTTAAAATTGAATATTGGTAACCCTGCGGCATTCGGCTTTGATATGCCTGAAGATATGCACCGCGATATTATTCGTAACCTTTATTCAGCCCAAGGCTATTGTGACTCTAAAGGCCTTTACTCAGCCCGTGTGGCTATTTATCAGCACTATCAGCAACGTGGTTTGTTCAATTTAGATGTTGACAATATATACATTGGGAATGGGGTCAGTGAATTAATTCAAATGACTACCCAAGCTTTACTCAATAATGATGATGAAGTGCTGATCCCTGCGCCTGATTACCCATTATGGACTGCGTCAGTTAAGTTAGCAGGTGGCAATCCAGTTCATTATTTATGTGATGAAGAGCAAGATTGGTTTCCTGATATTGCCGATATTCGCAGTAAAATCACATCAAAAACCAAAGCGTTGGTTTTAATAAATCCAAACAACCCAACAGGTGCTGTTTACGATGATGCACTATTACAGCAGTTGATAGATGTCGCTCGTGAACATAAGTTACTGTTGTTGAGTGATGAAATTTACGAGAAAATTTTATATGACGGCATTACGCATAGCTCAATTGGCGCATTGTGTGATGATGTACCAATTATTACGTTCAACGGCTTAGCAAAAACTTACCGAGCTGCAGGCTTACGAATGGGGTGGATGGTATTAAGTGGTCGCACCGATTTGATGGATGATCTTCGTAAAGGTCTAGATATTCTTGCATCAATGCGGTTATGCGCAAATGTACCAGCACAATATGCCATTCAGCAAGCTCTAGGTGGTGTCCAGTCTATTGATAGCCTAATTGATCCTGGTGGGCGCTTATACGAGCAAAGAGATATTGCATGGCGTGGCCTAAACGCTATTGAAGGTATTTCGTGTACTAAACCAAAAGGCGCACTGTATGCGTTTGCCAAAGTAGACACCGAGCGCTTTAATATCAAAAATGATGAAAAAATGATTTTAGATTTACTCAAAGCCGAGAAAATTTTATTAGTACACGGTAGGGCATTTAATTGGCCAAACCCAGATCACTTTAGATTAGTATTTTTACCTAATAAAGATGACTTAAGTGTGGCGATGGGGAAAATGCAGCGATTTTTTAATGGTTATCGCCAAGGCTAAATGCAAAGCCTATTAAAAAAGCGAGCTAATGGGCTCGCTTTTTGGTTTTATTAGTCACTTAGAAGGCTTTATCTACGCGCACGGTGTTGTCTGATAGGTAAACTAAGCGAACATCGTCACCAGTGCTAAAGTGCATCTGATTATCTTTATCTTGAACCACCATAAATTGTTCACCGTTCTCAACACGGATCATTAACTCAACTAGGTGGTACTGCTCATAGTAGCTACTGCGTTGCTTATTATGCGCAATATTACCACCAATTACAGATCCTAAAATGGTTGCAGCTGTTCGACCGCTTCCGCCACCAAATTGGTTACCTATAACCCCCCCAAGCAATGCACCACCAAAGGTTTTCCAGCCGCTACTTTTGTCTTGTACTAACTCTTGTTG
This sequence comes from Pseudoalteromonas sp. NEC-BIFX-2020_015, assembly GCF_012952265.1. Taxonomy (NCBI): domain Bacteria; kingdom Pseudomonadati; phylum Pseudomonadota; class Gammaproteobacteria; order Alteromonadales; family Pseudoalteromonadaceae; genus Pseudoalteromonas; species Pseudoalteromonas sp. NEC-BIFX-2020_015. Next base: position 47,960 of record NZ_JABCJL010000030.1, on the reverse strand, counting down.
CGTGATGTTACGAACAGACTTTACTTCGCCAAATAACACTTGCTGTACAGGCACCGCTTTGTTTCGCTCATAGGCTGCAAAACTTGGGCTACTGGCAAGTAGTGTACAAATAAATGCTAAGGTTAGAGTTTTCATAACGCATTTCCCAGACTGTTTTCAAAACAAATAATTAAACAGCGATATTTATAGTGAGCAGATAGCTAATTATCAGTCGCTATAATGGCTAGTTAATAAGTTTTTGTTGATTTTTACCAACCAAATGTTGATTTTTCGCGTGTTTTACGAATTTCAGTTTCGTCAGCCCACTCTACTAAACCGCTTTTCAAATCCATCAAACGCATTGTAAATTTGTAATATACATCGGCTTTATCTTTATTCGATTTTACAATACTTGAAAGGTTACCGTACAGCATGTACTGAGCACCGACTTGTTGACCAAATGCGATGGCTGTAGATGGATTAACTAATGCGTCGTCATTTTGAAAATTAAGTTGCTCTCGAACAGCTTCTACACGGGTCATATCAACAAAGCGAAATTTACCGCTGCGGAGTAATTGTGTAGAGATTGAATCAGTAATTGATTCGCTATCAATATGCTCACTGGTTTTGTTTTTTATACGTTCAACAAAAACGATTGGGCGACTATTTGCCGTCATTGTGCCAACAACCGGTGAAGCAAGTAATGAGTCAGTCATTTGACTGGCTACTTTTTGCAGGTCGGTTGATCCAAAGTTAATATCGGTTGTTTCTACTGCTTGTGCATCGCCATAACTAACGACGGCTTTGTTTGCACAACCACTAAGCGCCAAGGCACTTAGGCCTATTAAGGCATAGCCAGAGAGTGCTTTTAAAGATGGCTTGTTAGGTGTGTTTACTGTGTTCATTATGTTTTCCTTTATTCTTTAAATTCTTGAGCTTGTGTCGATACTTCGCGCACAGCAAGTGAAAATGTAACCGCTTCTTGTGTAGGTGCAAGCCCAGGCAGTTGTATATTGGCTAAGCCAAATAAAGTAAGCGCCTGCCAAGGTGAGTGATTTCCTTTAATAACAAACCCATCGCCATCAAACCAGGTAAATTGATACTGTAAGTATTGAGACTTTTTGTATTGGCTTGAAAGTGTAACAACCACATCAGTGAGTTGATTTGTTTGGCGTGTTTTTACGTCGCTAATAACTAATCGCTTACCAAGTTGTGGGTTATTTACTTTGAGTTGTTGCTGATATTGCGCAGATGCGTCCTCTACAGCAATTCCCGATGTAGTGGGTCTGCCAGCACATGCTGTAAGTAAAGACACCGCTAATAAAGGCACTAGATATTTCATGGCTGCTCCTAAAGTTGCACTACATGGTAATTAAAATAGTTATTAATAGAGGTTAGGTAAATTAAGGTTAACCCTTGCTTACTAACCGTGAAATTTATATTTTTATGACCACTTAATTGTAAACTGTGGTCTCCTGCATTTAGTTGTGTCCGCGCGACACTTATTTGGTTTGGTAATGTTAGCCAGCTTCGTGTGTCTGCTTGCTCTGACGCCAAATTGTAAAGGTTTGCTAATATATTCCCAACATCACCGCCACTGCGAGCAAGTTCAGCACGCACTTTTTCTTTGGCTATAAGCCTTAATACTTGTCTTGAAACTCGCGCTGGTGTTTGTTCTTCAAGGGTTTTGGCTGCCAATGCTTCAATTCTGACTAATGGACTCAATGCTAACTCCTGATCACTGACACTGATATTGCTGTAACTTGGAGTAAATGCTTTATCTTTATATACAGGCATTGCTAAGCTATAAAAACGCGCATCCCCGCGTGATGTATAAATGGGCAGCCTGAGGACAAATTCATCCTTTTGTGCAACTAAACCTTGCTCCATGAGAATGACAACTTCGCCCCCATTAGTTCGACTGTTTAATTGCCCGAAGCGCTGTGTATATTGCTCATAATCTTGTTCAAATCCTTGCTGTTTAGCTAGACGCATAACATCTTGCTGTAAATATGGATTATTAGGGTTAATCTCTAAGGCTTTTTTATAATCTATATACGCATCATCAAATTGCTTATTGGATTGATAAAGTAATCCAGACAAATAAAATGTGAAGGCATTTTGATAGCCATTTTTAACATCCTTTATTAACGCATCCATACTTGGGTAATGTTGCTGTGCTTCTTTGGCAACGGCATCAAGTACATTGCCTTGTTCAGCGAGCGCGTCTATTTGTACTTTATTTGCTCGACGAACTTCAACTAACGCACCTTCAATATCTCGCTTGTATATGAAATTAAGAGCTTTATAACTATGCAGCATGCTCATTTCATAGGGAGCAGGTACATAACCTATCACCGAGTCATTCGTCAGTAATGCACTTGTTTGCTCAAGGCCTGCGCTTAATTGCAGCTTTGCAGCTTGACGCTTAGTTTCCATCTGCTGATAAATTGACTCATAATAATTTTGAGCTGTATCCTGTTCACTATTTAAATCACTTAATCGTGCGCTTTCTAATTGATTTAGTAGGTAATTGCTATGGTTTTTTCCATTACTCGGTAACAGTTTTTGTGCTTGCGCCATATTATTAGAGTTAACTGCGTGGCGCACAGGAGCCATTTGATGAGCGTAATGGCTAAAGAGATCATTAAAACCAATGCTACTGCATCCTCCTAAAATGAAACAAAAGCTAAATAAAATACTGCGCTGCACATGGCACTCCTTTTATTAATTCAATATAGATTAGCATAATCTTTTGATTGGTTAATGATAAACAATGTAAGAAATCGTAGTAACTATTTTACATTTACTGCACTAAGCTGAAATAGATCAGCGATGTGAGCGGTCTTGCTGTTTGAACAATTAAATAATCAGAGGAATAAAAAATGAAAAAATTTACTGGAGCAGCAATGGCCGTGATGGTTGCAGGTTTAGTTGGCTGTAATAGCACAGAAGCAGACACCTCAGCAGCGTCGGTTGCAAATATGAATTCAACAACAGACTTAGTGCATTGTTACGATGTAAATGTGTGTGGCGGTCACAATGACTGTAAAACGGCAGATAATGCCTGTTCTGGTCAAGCATCGTGCAAAGGCACTGGCTTTGTGGCAATGCCATCGAAAGCCTGTGGTGATGTTGGTGGTGCAATTAAAGATAAATGGGTTGGGTCTGTTGCTCAAACGGATTTAGTGCATTGTAATGACGTCAATGTGTGTGGCGGCCATAATGACTGTAAAACAGCTGATAATGCGTGTGCAGGTCAAGCATCATGTAAAGGAACTGGCTTTGTTTCAATGCCCGCTAAATCATGTGGTGATATTGGTGGCTCTGTCGATTCATAAATGGGTTGTAATAATCTAGGTGGTATTACCGCCTAGATATGAAAGGATGTATATGAAAGAGCAATTTTTAGGTTTTGGTTTGGGTTTGCGGGCACCCCATTTAGAACAAATAATTACAGAGAAACCAGCGGTAGATTGGTTTGAAGTTATTTCTGAAAACTATTTTGTAGCGGGTGGTAAACCTTGGTATTACTTAAATAAAATTCGTGAAAATTACCCCGTAGTTATGCATGGTGTTTCGATGTCGATAGGCTCAACAAATGCGTTGAACATTGATTACTTGAAATCATTAAAAGAAACAATTGCCCGTGTTGAGCCACAGTGGGTATCTGACCATTTATGTTTTACCCAAGTGGGAGATATTAATAGCCATGACTTATTACCTATGCCCTATACACAAGAATCGCTTGAGCATTTAGCATCGCGGATCCATCAAGTACAAGCGTATTTAGGAACTGAGATGATTTTTGAAAATGTCTCAAGTTATCTTACTTATAAAGAATCTCAAATGACTGAGTGGGATTTTTTAGCAGCTTTACATCATAAAACAGGTTGCCGCTACTTAATGGATGTAAATAATGTTTATGTCAGTGCACGTAATCATCAATTTGATGCGATGACGTATTTAAATGCAATACCAAAAAAAGCGATTGCACAAATCCACTTAGCAGGACACCAAGATTTTGGTAGCCACATTATAGATACGCACGATGAAGATGTGTCACCGCCGGTGTGGGATTTATTTACTCGCTATGCTCAGCAGTTAGGGCCAGTCAGCACCATGATTGAGCGCGATGATAATATCGGCACATTAGAGGCGTTGATTAAAGAGTTGGATCAGGCTCGCGAATTAGTGCAGCCTTTTTGGCAAGGTATGGCTAAAAATGAGTGATTTAGCACAATTACAGCAACACTTTATGGCGTTACTTCAAGGGACGAGTGATAAGCTTGCAGATCATATAACCGAGCAAGGTGAATTAAATACCAATCAACGTTTATCTATTTATCAAAATGCTTATAAAATTCGTTTACGTGCAGTGATAGAGCAAGATCATGAACAGTTAGGACGTTATTTAGGAGATGACCTATTTGAACTAATGGTAGAGGGATACTTGCAATCTTTTCCATCTAAATTTACGTCATTAAGAAATTTTTGCGATCAATTACCGCAATTTTTAAGTACCACGGAGCCGTTTATACAGCATCCTATATTGGCTGAAATAGCGACTTTTGAACGAATGCTATTAACTGCATTTGATGCAATGGATGCTGCGCATTTACGTGTTGAAGCACTTGAAAGCATTGCACCTGAAAACTGGCCTAGTTTGCAGTTAGTATTACAGCCTAGTGTACAATTAGTGTGTTTTAATACCAATGCGGTTGAATCATGGCAGGCACTTAAAGAGCAACAGTCACCGCCTGAACCTCAGCATCAATCATCAAAATGTTGGGTTATAGCGCGGGATTTACAGCGCCGTACACAATATGTTTATGTTGATCAACAAGAGTTCCGTTTATTATCGCTGATAAAAAAGCAGACACCTTTTGCGCAATTATGCCAATCCTGTTTAAATGAACTAGAGCCATCGCTGATCGCGGGTTTCTTAATTGAAAAAATTAACAGCTGGCTTGAAAGAGGTTGGTTAAAACAATTCTAAAGGGTAATTTTTGAAAGCAATACTTTACACACTGCTAGCTTTAATCGCTTTTGCTGCCAACTCATTGTTGTGCCGAATTGCACTTGCCAATGGGTATATAGATGCGTGGAATTTTACGGCGCTGCGCTTATTAAGTGGTGCGTTATGTTTGGGAGTCATTCTTTTGTGGCAATCAAAATCATCCCTGCGTTTAGTAAACACTGAATACGCGCCGGACAATGGCAGTTGGCGCAGTAGCATTAGTTTAGTTGTGTATGCATTGTGTTTTTCGCTTGCTTATATTGAGTTAGATACAGGCAGTGGGGCGTTAATATTATTCAGTGCTGTCCAATTAACGATGATTGGGTGGGGGATCATAAATAAAGAGCGCTTAAGTGCGATTCAATGGGCAGCATTTATGTGTGCGTTGATGGGATTTATTTATCTCATGCTCCCTTCAGCAACAGTGCCTTCAGTTTTACCTGCTGTTCTTATGTGTACAAGTGGTATTGCATGGGGGGTTTACAGTATTAGAGGTAAAGCATGCAAGTCACCACTGCGTGCTACATCGTATAATTTTTTTAGAAGCGTGTTGATACTGCCCGTATTTTTTATTGTTGGTTTCGCTAGTGTGGCACAATTGAATTGGCAGGGAATTGCGCTTGCATGCGCGTCGGGGGCATTAGCATCTGGCATCGGGTACAGTATTTGGTATATTGCATTGCCACTTTTAAAAAGCACACAAGCTGCAGTTGTACAATTATGTGTGCCAGTGATTGCAGCTATTGCAGGGGCAATATTTTTAGATGAGGTATTATCAGCGCGTTTTATTATTGCCAGCGCCTTTATATTAGGCGCTGTGATGGTATTTTTACTTGCTAAGCAACCGCAGAGCTTACATTCAACACATAGCGCTGATAAAGCATTGGCAGATGAGTCAAAATAGCGTCTTTTCCTAGTAACTCACTGTTATTTATCACATCTCTTAGTGCGGTGATATTTAAATGTTGCATTAGCGTTGTCGAATGTTTTACATGGCTGATGTGCCAAGGTTCAGGCGCAACGCCGCCTAAATCAGATTGATATGGGCGGTAAAAACCATACAGAGCGAGGTTTTTATCAAGCCAACGAGTGAGCGCTGAAAAAGGCCCACCATCTTGATACTCGTGCGCTTCTAGTTGTAATCGGTAATCAGCGGGAACGGCTGCTTTATCAAAAATATCGAGATCAGTCCCGAAATGATGCCTACTTGTACCCGGTAGCGCAGAGTAAAGCATAATAGCGTGGCATTTTTCAATGTCGGTTAGACTCGTTAGATCAACGACTTGTTGCTGTTTATTTAATACTGGGCGCTGGCCACTAAATTTTGCATTCCAAATGTGTGCTTGGCGCTCAAAACTTCGAAAACTAGAGACTATCGCAAGCTCAAAGCCAGCTTGCGCAGCGGCTGCTTGTAGTTGGTTAAAATCGACAATAATCTCTTTATGCAGTTTATGAGCGTTATGTTCACTGAGTAACAACTCGCTTTGACCGCAAGCGCAATCGCTGAGCTGCTGAGATGAGAGTTGTTGATAAATCATGTTAATAATTGCTCTAAAATTTGCTCGTAAATATCGGCCAAGGCAATAAGATCGTCAGTGCTTACACACTCGTTTACTTTATGGATAGTGTCATTACGAGGCCCAAGTTCAATCACTTTTGCGCCCGTTTGCGCTATAAAGCGCCCATCCGATGTACCACCAGTAGTTTCAAGAGCTGTATCTACACCAGTCACTGATTTAATCGCCGCAACTGTGGCATCAATTAGTGGGCCACCTTCTGTGATGAAAGGCTGGCCATTCACAATCCAATTTAACTCATAGTCAAAATCATATTCGTCAAGAATATCAATGACGCGTTGCTGTAATTGTTGATGGGTGACTTCAGTGCTAAAACGAAAATTAAACTGAATCTCTAATTCGCCAGGAATAACATTTCCAGCCCCAGTGCCGGCATTAATATTTGAAATTTGAAAACTAGTGGCAGGGAAAAACTCATTCCCAGTATCCCATACAGTTTGGCTTAATTGAGTAAGTACAGGGGCTGCAATATGGATAGGATTTAACGCCAGTTGCGGGTAGGCCACATGGCCTTGTATTCCTTTTACGGTTAAAAAGCCTGTAAGTGAACCTCGACGGCCATTTTTAACGACATCACCAAGTACATCACGTGATGAAGGTTCACCAACCAAGCACATGTCAATTTTTTCACCACGGGCTTCTAATGTGTCTATAACGCGGGTTGTGCCATTAATAAAAGGGCCTTCTTCATCAGAGGTAATCAAAAATGAAATAGAGCCTTTGTGATCTGGGTGTTTAGTTACAAATCGCTCTGTTGCAACAATCATGGCCGCTAATGAACCTTTCATATCGGCTGCGCCACGCCCATGTAACATGCCCTCTGTTATCAGGCCTGAAAAGGGAGGGTGCTGCCAGTTTTTTTCCGGTCCCGTGGGGACAACATCAGTGTGACCAGCAAAGCAAAAATGCGGAGAGCGATCTCCTTTGCGCGCCCAAGTATTAAGGGTGTCTGTAAAAAACAGTGATTCAATATTAAAACCTAGCTTTGCCAGACGTTCATTCATCATCGCTTGGCAATTAGCGTCTTCAGGGGTGACTGAGCGCTTTTGTATAAGATCTTGAGCAAGTTTAATTACGTGATCATTCATAACGCAAAAATCTCATCATATTGAGCCGCTTTATAGCCTAAGTGGTAGTTACTGTTATGGATAAGTACAGGGCGTTTGATCATAGCAGGCTGCTCAACTAAAATAGCCAAAGCGCTTTGCTTATCTAAATTTTCTTTTTGCTCATCAGATAATTGGCGATAAGTCGTGCCGCGCTTATTTACCAGATCTTGCCAATCAATATGTTGTGCAAATTCGCTCACCATTTCATGAGATATTCCGTCTTTACGGTAATCATGGAACTTAAAATCAATGTTGTGATCGGCTAAATGTTTTTTGGCTTTTTTGATGGTGTCGCAGTTGCTAATACCGTAAAGAGTGGTCATATAAATTACTTCTTAGTTATTGTTAATAAAGAGTCTACCCCAGCTGTGACATGAGATAAACCATAGTGTACAGCTCCCAACCTATTACCATTGAGTAAAATCATTGTCGCAAGTAGAGGCGTTTTGAGCTCGCGTAAGTCAAAATAAGCAAGCCGCTCACCTTTGATAATTTTACTGCCGCCTAATTGGGCAATATGGGTATGGGCAATATGGTGTTGATGTGTATCTAAATGCAGTGTTAGTAATACTTTTAAGCCATTATTTGCTTTCAAGATAAATTCACTGCCTGCATTTTTAACTTGCAATAACGTGCCGTTAAATGGTGCTAATATTTTGTGACTTGTAAGTTCAACAATGATGCCTCGCCCAAGAATGCCGTAACTAAAAAAAGGCTCAGGGTGCTCACTTAATGGGCGAACTCTACCACTGAAAGGGCTGCATATTGATATGCTGTTGGGATCTAATTGACGTTGTGGTAAATAGCTAATATCAGAGTATTTCATAGTGCTTAAAGGGATTCGTTGAGTACGTGATAGCCATCTTTTTTTAGTGCTGTAATCGCGTTTTGTATACGCTGTCGTTTAACTAAAACATAATCGGTATCGTAGGTCGATAAAGCAAAAATTGAAATGCTCGCTTTGGCTAAAACACCTGAGATATCAGCCATGATCCCTGTTAATGAAAACCCAAGTGGACCTACGACCTCTAATGCTAACCAATCGTTTTCTGCATCAAGGCTCTCAATCTCAAATGTAGTGGGGCATACGATGGATAATTCGTCGACTGTTTTAGAGATAAAATACATTGATTCTTTAAATAGCGCAGCAGGAATATCACTATTAACATCAAGGCTATGAATCGTAAAGGCTGTACTATGAAGCTGCAATGTTTGCTTTGACATTTTTAAACCCTTTGGCAGTAAGTCACTTATTAATAGTATATACCCAAGCCACCTCAAGATGCGAGCGTCGTTGGAGTTAAAAGCGATAGAGATAAGTGACAGACTGCGATTCCGAGGTATTCTAGGACTAAAATAACTCATTAACTGCGTTAAAATTAGTTACTGCAAAAAGTAAAGCACCTAATTAAGGTGCTTTACTGATGTCTCACTCGTTATTTTTAACTTGTGATGCTTGAATGGCAGTTAACGCAATTGTGTAAACAATGTCGTCAACCAACGCGCCTCTGCTTAAGTCGTTTACTGGTTTTCTCATACCTTGCAACATAGGGCCAATACTTATTAAGTCAGCGCTTCTTTGCACTGCTTTGTAGGTTGTGTTACCGGTATTTAAATCGGGGAATATAAATACCGTTGCTTTACCTGCGACAGGGCTGTTAGGGGCTTTTTTACGTGCAACGTTTTCCATAATAGCGGCGTCGTATTGTAATGGACCATCGATTATCAGATCGGGGCGTTTTTGCTTTGCAAGTGCGGTGGCTTCACGCACTTTTTCAACATCTGCGCCTGTGCCTGATGTTCCGGTGCTATAACTTATCATGGCTACACGAGGTTCAATGCCAAAAGCCGCGGCGGAGTCAGCAGATTGAATCGCAATATCAGCGAGTTGTTCGGCCGTTGGATCAGGGTTAATTGCACAGTCACCATAAACAAGTACTTGATCAGGTAATAGCATAAAAAATACCGATGAGACCAATGATGATCCCGGTGCAGTCTTAATCAACTGAAGTGCAGGGCGAATAGTATTTGCTGTGGTATTGACCGCGCCAGATACAAGGCCATCAACTTTACCGCGCTCTAACATCATGGTGCCAAGTACAACGTTATCTTGTAGTTGTTCATGTGCTACAACTTCGGTGAGGCCTTTACTTTTTCTGAGTTCAACCATTGGCGCGATATAATCATTGATCACACTATGAGGCTCAATAATTGTTACATTTTCGTTGAGTTCAACACCTTGTTGTATGGCAATGCGTTCGATTTCCTCGCGATCGCCAAGTAAAATTGTTTTTGCAATACCACGTTGACCACAAATAGCGGCAGCTTTGATAGTACGTGGCTCATTACCCTCTGGGAGCACCACGGTTTTAGCAAACTGTCGGGCTTTATCTGTCAGTAAATAGCGAAATGCTGGTGGAGACATTTTACGTGTTTTACCGACACTTTTAGCAAGGGTATCGAGCCAGTCAGAATCGATGTTGCTCGCATTATGATGCTTTACCTTATCGATTCGTTGTTCATCATCACATGGTACTTCCATATTAAAGTTATGTAGTAATAGAGATGTTCGCCAAGTATCGGCGTCAGTGATTAAAATAGGTAAGCCGGTTGCCATTGCTTGTTCGCACAAAGTCATAATACGAGGCTCAGGTCTAAATCCACCCGTGAGTAAAATAGCACCAATTTTAGTGCCGTTCATGGCTGATAAACACGCTGCAACTAATACGTCAGAGCGATCGCCGGGCGTAACTAATAACGCACCTGGCGTAAAGTGGTTGAGAATATTTGACACAGTACGCGCGCAAAAAGTGACACGGCGTAAACGTCGGTGCGCCATATCGCCTTCGTTGATTATTTCAGCTTTTAAATAAGCACATAAATCTTTTACACGAGGAGCGACTAACTCAAAGTCCCACGGTATAGAACCCAATAACATAAATGGGTGTTTTCTAAATATGGGCAGTGAGGCAAGTCTATTGAGTTCATTTTCAAGTTGTTCGGGGTTATGTGTATCCACTAAATCAGCGCGAGCTCGGCCTTCTTCGTCTAAAGGGGCGTTTACTTTATTAAAAATACAGCCCAGTACGCGGGCATGATCAACACCGCCATAGTTGCCTGCAGCAATTTCTAATCGGTCTTCAATTTGATCATTAGTATCGTTGCCTGGTGTAAGCACAAATACGATATCTGCACCTAAAGTTTGGGCAATCTCGCGATTTACTCGCCCTGCATAAGGTTGACGGCGGGTGGGCACCATACCTTCAATAATAGCGACTTCATCGCTGTTAATCGCATTTTCAAAGCGCTCTACAATCTCTTCAAGTAAGTCATCACCTTTACCATCACCAATCATTTGCTCTGCATACGCAAGCGCAAATGGAGTAGGTGGTGTGATAGGCGAACCTTGAGTAACAATTTGGGTTGACTTTTCTGGGCCTGTTTCACCAGAACGAGGCTGTGCAATGGGTTTAAAAAAGTTAACTTTGACTGCCTTTTGCTCAAGAGCACGAACCAAACCAACAGAGACAGAGGTCAATCCAACGCCTGTTGAAATGGGCACTAACATAATTCGACGAGCCATAATTAGTGCTCCTGCGCAATGGTTGCAGCATCAAGGGCAATAACCCACTCTTCATTCGTAGGCATTACGACCGCTTTGACATTTGCTGCTGTAGAGCTAATAATCCCTTGCTTTGAAAAACGCGCTGCAAGGTTTGCTGTATTGTCACAGTCTAGGCCCAAAAATGAGAGCTGCGCGATTACTTTTGCGCGAATTATATCTGAGTTTTCACCAATGCCACCTGTAAAAATCAAAGCATCTAGGCGTTGTAATGGCACCATAAAAGCTGCAATTTGTTTTGCTAATCGATAACAAAACATGTCGAGTGCGAGAATTGCTTTTTCGTTACCTGCTACAGCAGCTTCTTCGATTGTTCGGCAATCGTTGGAGAGTTCACTAATACCCAGTAAGCCACTTTGCTTATTGAGTAAATCATCGATTTGCTGTGCGCTGTAATCAAGCTGTGTGGTTAAAAAGTTAAATAGGCCAGGGTCAATATCACCACTGCGAGTTCCCATCATTAAGCCTTCGAGTGGTGTAAGTCCCATACTCGTATCAACACTTTTACCGTTTTTAATTGCGCACACCGAGCAACCATTACCTAAATGTGCACTAATAAAGTTACTATGTTCAATTGATTGATTTAATAATTTAGCTGTTTGTTCAGCAACATAAAAATGGCTTGTACCGTGAAAGCCATAACGCCTAACGCCATAATCTGTATAAAGTTTGTAGGGCAAGGCATACAGGTAAGCTGTTTTTTCCATCGTTTGGTGAAAGGCAGTATCAAAAACGGCAATTTGTGGTAAGCCTTTAAATGATGCCTGAGCCGATGAAATACCTAATAAATTTGCGTGGCCATGTAAAGGCGCAAGCGTTGCCGCTTGGGTAATGCCCTTTATTACATCGTCATCAATTAAAACTGATTGGGTGAAATGTTCCCCACCATGAACAACACGATGACCCACAGCAATTAAGTGATCAGCTAAATGATGATCGTTGATCAGCGCAACCAGCGTATCAATTGCAGCGCCGTGAGCTTGGTTTGTCTCAAGTTCAATTTGTTTTTTTACACCTTGATATTTGTACTTAATTAAGGGGGTTGAAGATCCTAAACGCTCGGCAAGACCTGAAATAATTTCTTCAGAGGTTAAAGCATCTAAAATTGCGAATTTTAAACTTGAACTGCCACAGTTAAGAACAAGAACATGGCGAGGTAGAGCTGGTTGAGAAGGCATAACAAGATCCCATTTTTGACAATATCAGTAAGTGAGCATTAAGAGTAAGAATGTAAATTAAAGCAAAGTAGTAATCGGCCGATATATTGCTATGCTTAAGTAAATACTGGCTTGCATTAAAAACGGTTTGTTTAGCTGGTTATAAAGTAAATTATTTTCGCTAAAGGCTATTTTTAATGCTAAGTAAATATAAAGTCTAATTGACTTAATGCATGGATATTTTACCTCATTTATTGTTTTAACGTTAGTGATAAGCATGATCAAAAACAAGTTTTAAGGTAAAAAGGTGGAATGGATTTTACACAGGAATGTTACCGCGAGTGTGGTACACTCAAACAGTAAATATTATATTGATAAACCAGCGATACCTAGGAGCCATGATGCAAAAGAGTGTGATGTCACAAGTTCAAACTGGTCGTGAATATGCAAAAAAATGGCCTCTTCGCAGAGAGCTGGCACCGCTATTTATCGAATTTAAAGTAATAAAAGCTACCGATCTTGCGATTACGGTAATGCCAATTATCGCTATGCTTACGTTGTTTATGCAGTTGAATTATTTAGGCAGTGATTTTTTGCCTCAAGCAATTGCAATGGCATTATTTTTTCTGTCTTTACCTTTTCAAGGCCTGCTATGGCTAGGAAAACGGGCTCAAACTCAACTTGAACCCGCGATGATGCATTGGTATAAAGAACTACATGGGAAAATGGTAGCAAATGGCTACCAAGGCCAGGTCAATAGCAAAAATCCAAAATACGCTGATTTGGCGCGTTTGCTCAACGATATGTTTGAAAAAATGGATCGTGCCTTTACGAAAGAGAATCTGTAAGGCGCTTAAATTGGCTTACATAAAACGATAAGGTGACAATTTGCTCGCCTTGTTGTTCTAGCTCAAGCCAATGCTCTGGTCTAAATTTCCATGCGAAAGGCGTCATTGTAATTAGATTTTTCACATCTTTAAACGGCAAAGCAATTTGTTGATCTAGTAAACGTTGCTCGACGAGTTCAAACCCTTCAGGTATGTCAATTGGCGTATGTGCATTTACTTCACGGTAAATCTTGTTTTTTAATTCTTTTAAGTGCCAAGGACCTGGACTTGCAACAATAAGTGCTGCTCCTGGTTTTGCTAAACGCGCTAATTCAGTATCAAATAAAGGCGCAAAAATACTGACTAACACATCAGCCGAATCATCAGCGAAGGGCGCTTGGCTAATTGATGCAACGCTAAAATTACAGTGTTTATAACGTTTGGCCGCGTATTTGATGGCTGATTTTGAAATATCTACACCATACACTTCAATATTACAGGCGTTAGCAATTGCTTGGGTATAAAAACCCTCTCCGCAGCCTAAATCTATCACTGTTTTTGGAACAAGGGTATGGACGTGGTCTGCAATAGTTGATTGTAAAAACTGATAATGCTGCGTGTTTAAAAAATCGCGTCTTGCTTGCACCATATCTAGGTTATCGCCAGGTTGCTTTGAGTTTTTTTGTTGAACGGGTAGTAGGTTTACATAACCTTCTTTGGCGAAATCAAAACTGTGGTTGTTAGTGCATTTAAGCGTGTTTGCGTTCAACTCAAGGGCGTGTTGGCACAGCGGGCATTGATAATTGAGACTCATGAGTCTAAATAATCCTTATCATAAAAAGTTTTTACCCACTGGGGGCGATAGGTGATCAGTAACGTAATAGCCATGCCATTTAGCATCGCTTCAGGAAACCAAATTATGGCACATAAATACAGGTAGTTTTCAGTTAATTCAAACCAGTTATAGCTGAGCGTGAAATAGTAAAAAAGACTAATAGAGAGTATTTTTAAGCACGCGATAATTGCTGCACAGATAAACGCACAGACAAATACGTAGACGAAAAAATGCCGAGGTAGAAGGCTATAACATAGAATAAAAAAAGCATAGCTCAATAATATTGGTAAATAGGCACTGAGTAATAAATGTATGGGTAATTGAGTAACAGTGATTTGCTTAAAAGCCACTAATAGCAAAGTAGCAAGCGAAGCACTCAGTATAGCTTGGCGCCAGCCCAAGATAAGCGTGATAGCAGTGACACCGAGTATATGTAATTCAAGGCCCGGTAATATGCCTGCTTTAATACGCCACAGCAATGCCATTACTACTGTACAAGCAAATAAACCAGTTTGACGCGCAGGTGTTGTCATCAATGCGGTATATTGCGTTTTATTGACGCTGAGTAAAAAAAGGCAGCCAACAATAAACCACGCAATAGATTGCAATTCGAGGCTTATTATTGGCATTATTTTTAGTTCAGTCATTTAGTTCAGTCATTTAGTTCAGTCATTTAGTTCAGTCATTTAGTTCAGTCATTTAGTTATGTGCTAGCTAAACGTTGACCAAATAGGTGCGTGATCTGAGGGCTTTTCAATGCCTCGTAATTCGTAATCAATACCAGCATCGATACAGCGCGCAGCTAAATCCGAGGTTGCTAAAACAACATCAATTCTCAACCCTCGGTTATCATCAAACCCTTTTGAACGGTAATCAAACCATGAATATTGCTCAATAGTGTCAGGATGAAGTTCACGGAACGTGTCTTTGAAGCCCCAATCAAGTAACGTTGCAAGCCATTGACGCTCTTCTGGCTGGAAGGAACATTTGCCTGTTTTTAGCCAACGTTTACGATTTGGCTCGCCAATACCAATATCTAACTCGGTTGGAGAAATATTGATATCACCCATAACAATGACGTCTTCATCACTGTTGTGGTTTGTATCAAGGTGGGTCATTAAGTCTTGATAAAATTGGCGTTTGTACGGAAATTTAGTTTCATGTGCAATGTTGTCGCCTTGTGGAAAGTAGCCATTCATAACGGTTAAGTCACGGCCATTTTCTTGGCTAACGGTGACGCTAATCATCCGTTTTTGCGATTCATCAGTGTCAGTTGCAAACCCTTTAAATACAGATTTAGGCTCTGCTTTACACAACATAGCAACCCCGTAATGGGCTTTTTGACCATGAAAATAAACGTGGTAACCCATTTTTTGCACATCTTCTAACGGAAAGGCTTCATCATGAACTTTAATTTCCTGCAAACCAATAATGTCAGGTTGATGTTTATCAATAATTGCTTGTAATTGGTGTAGGCGAGCGCGCAGCCCGTTAATGTTAAATGAAATAACTTTCATAAGATGGCCCTAAATAATTATCTTCTTTTAGATGAGGGCTAAATTCTATCATCAAATAGCGGATGGCACATGCGGTTATTAATAAAAATGAGCTGCTGTTTTGTTGAACAAATGATGACCAAGTATTAAGCGTTGTTAATGCTATATTAAATAAAAAATTAAATATATAATCCAGTTGATTTGTATTTTTGTGTATATATAATGCGCGCAAACCACCCGTTCATTATTTATTCATTTTAAAGGTACATCATGAAAAAACAACTTTTAGCATTGTTCGTAGCAACTGTTTCTTTCTCACATTCAGTCAGCGCGGCGCAGTATGTTTCAGCGGATCATAAAATTGAGTCTAAGTTATGCTCTATTAGTGCTAATGAAGGTTTTTCTGCAGCCAGAAAAGTGGCAGCGCAACATGGTGTAAACCTATCTCGTTTTTCAAAAAGCATTTTGTGCAATGGTGACGATATTCGTAACATTGCAAAAAAAATCAATGATAATGCTCAACAAGCGAGAGTGATCGAGGTGTTTGCTAAAAATACACAGCAAGAAACTCAGTTATGCATTACAGCTTTAAAGCAAGGGCTTGCACCCGTTAAAGAAAAAATTGGTAACTTAAATTCACTAAAATGTAATGGTGAAGTAGTAACAGATTTTGTGAAGCGTTATCAAAACGCCGCAATTTAAGTATTTGCAATGCATGCAATTTTTACATGCTTGTATGAAATGGTTGCAGTGAGGCAGGTTGGTGAATGACCTGTATTTCATTAATTTATTGATTTTTAAGGTTTTTAAAGTTGGCATTTAACTTGTTTGTATTTGATTGAAATTAATCAATTACAAGGAAATTTCTTATGAAAAAGTTAACTTTAGCATCTACTATTTTAGCAGCTCTGAGCTTATCAGCATGTTCGACATCTTCAATGCCAAAAATCGACAGTAATTTTGGTAGTTTAGATAATGACGATGATGGCTACATCTCAAAAGTAGAGGCTGATGATGACAATATTTGGGAACATTTCTCAAACATTGATACAAATATGGATGAGCAGATCAGCCGTAAAGAATTTAATAGTTATATGCAACTCAATACCGGTAAAGTTGCCAGCGATACTGAGGTTGCTGACTCTGCTTTTAAAGCCGACATTGCCAAATTTGATCCGATTGAAAACGATTTTAGTTCTTTAGATAATGACCGTAATGGTTTTATCTCTATCAGTGAAGCAAACGATGATGACATAGCAAACCACTTCGGTTATATGGATACAAACCAAGACAAACGTATAAGTCAGCAAGAGTTTATAGGTTATATTCAAACTTATGGTAGCGATGTTGCTGAAGATGAAGCACTTGAAATGATAAAAAATAGTTAATTTATTTACGCTTATTAAATCATACCAATGCCAATAGCTTCGTTATTGGCATTTTTTATGTATTTTTAACGATTGTTTTTCCTAGTTTCAGTTAGATCTGTCATAATAATGCGTTACATAAGCTTATTAGATAAAGGGTAGGTATGGCGGGTCGGCGAATTAGTGATGAGCAACTTGTTGAGATCATTGAAGCGGCGATATTTGTTGCTGGAAAACCCCTCACTAAACGGCATATAAAAGACACGGTGTTAATTGATTTAAATATTTCAATGGCACGGATCACTCACGCTGTAGAACAAATACAGCTGCATTATCAAACACGCGGAATTCGTTTGGTAGAAGTTGGGAGTGGTTTTCGATTTCAAGCGTGTGCGAGTCTAGGTCCGTGGTTAAGTAACCTGTGGCAAGAGCGTGCACCAAAATACTCTCGAGCATTATTAGAAACCCTTTCACTTATTGCATATCGACAACCGATCACTCGGGGCGAGATTGAGCAAGTACGAGGTGTGACTGTTGGCTCGGGAATTATTAAAAATCTGCTCGAGCGAGAGTGGATTAAAGTCGTTGGGCATAAAGAAGTACCGGGGCGGCCCGCTTTATATGCAACAACTAAACAATTTTTAGATTATTTTTCGTTAGCGGGTTTAGATAGCTTACCTCCGTTGCCTAAGCAGCAACAAAGCAAAATCGACCAGCTATTGAGTGATCCTTCTGTGAGAGAACTATCCGAATGAGTATACAAGGTGAAAAGTTACAAAAAGTATTGGCAAGAGCAGGTGTTGGCTCTCGTCGTGAAATGGAAAAATACATTGATGCAAATCGCGTGAGTGTAAATGGCAAAGTGGCAAAGTTAGGCGATCGCGTAGAAGAAACCGATTTGATCCGTGTTGACGGCCACACTGTTAAAATTGAAGAAAAAGCAGAACGAATTTGCCGTGTTATTATGTATAACAAGCCTGAGGGCGAATTGTGTACACGTAAAGATCCAGAAGGACGCAGAACAGTATTTGATCGTCTCCCACGTGTTGATGGCGAACGTTGGATTGCTGTGGGCCGCTTAGATATAAACACGGCGGGTTTAATGTTATTCACCAACGACGGTGAATTAGCGAATCGCCTAATGCACCCAAGTTATGAAGTTGAGCGTGAATATTCGGCACGTGTATTTGGTGAGGTAACAGCTGAAACAGTAAAAAACCTAACCAGAGGTGTTGAACTTGAAGATGGTATGGCTAAATTCCTTAATATAAAACCGCTGGGCGGTGAAGGTATTAACCGTTGGTTTAATGTTACGTTAACTGAAGGGCGTAACCGTGAAGTGCGTCGTTTATGGCAATCACAAGATGTCGAAGTATCTCGTCTTATTCGTATTCGTTACGGCAAGCTAGAGCTCGATAAACGCTTACCACAAGGTGGTTGGGCTGAATTAGATTTAGAAACAGTCAATTACTTACGTAAAACGGTAAAACTGGGCCGTGAAACGCAGACTAAATTGTCAGTTATGCCAGAAAAGCGTAAAGATAAGCGCGCCAAAATCAACCAAATTCGTAAAGCGGTTAAAAAACATAATAATCGTGTTAAGCAGACAAAACGTCGCTAATTGTTTTGTTAGCATTAAAAAAGCCGCTTAAATAGCGGCTTTTTCGATCGGGACTATTGTCCGAAGTTTAGGTTATACCAATCGTGTTAAGTTACTGACCATTTATAGCGAAAGATAAATACAGTGATAACAAGGCATAAATTTTGACATGGTGTTGTTCTCGGCAATTGCTCCTGCATTGCTCTACCTACTGCATCCATGCAGTCGTACATGAAAAATTTATAACGCAGTTAGCGCTTTATTTAACTCGCTAGAATAGTTAAATATTTAAGTTGATTGGTATTACTTAGCTTGTGCGTCTAATGATTGGCCATTCACGTCTTTTGAATCATCACTCATTAAATATAAGTACGTTGGCATTAAGTCTTCAGGGCATGCCAGTTTATCTCTGTCTTCGCCCGGATAGACACTAGCACGCATTGCAGTATGAGTAGCACCTGGATTGATACAGTTAATACGAATATTGGTTTTACCTACTTCACACGCCCACGTTTGCATCATACCTTCAACAGCAAATTTAGAGATTGCGTATGCACCCCAAAATTCACGGCCTTGGCGGCCAACACCAGATGAAGTAAAGATAATCGATGCACTTGGTGATTTTCTCAGTACTGGGAACATGTATTTAGTGATCATTGCTTGAGCCGTGACATTAACTTTCATGATGTTGTCAAACGTTGATGAACAAAAATGCTCAAGTGGCCCTAATGAACCAATAATACCGGCATTATTAAGTAAGCCATCAAGTTTACCAAACTGCTGCTCTATCGTGACACCTAAGTCTCTAAAGTTTTGTTTTGTTGCACCTTTTAAATCCATCGGTACAATTGCAGGCTTTGGACCACTTAATGCGATGATTTCATCATAAACAGCTTCAAGCTTGCTGGTGGTTTTACCTAAAAGAATCACTGTTGCGCCATGCTTTGCATAAGTAAGTGCAGCAACTCGGCCGATGCCATCGCCGGCACCAGTAATTAAGATCACTTTGTCTTGCAGGGCATTTTCAGCCGCTTTGTAAGTTTGCATAAGAAAGGTCCAAAAGAATTTATTTCAATGATTTTAACATAGCAAAACACCAAGTTATCGAATTTATTGTAAAATAAGGTGGCGAAATTTGAAACTTTACGTTAACTTTAACTGGTCTAATGTCTTGTTAATAACCTAATTACATTATTTTAACTAATATTTATCTATCACGTTTAAGAATTTAGTAAAACATTAACTACACTTATTTATTTGAACACACTATAAAAATAAGATTTTGTGCGGAGCAAACAACATGAAAAAAATGCTACTCTCACTTGCAATTACAGCTGCTTTAGCTGGTTGCGGCGGCGGTGAAACATTAGAAGACGTTAAAAAAGAGACTCCAGCAGTGATCCCCGCTGCTACAGTGAAATTTGACCCTGCCAATGGGGTGATTTCAGTCCCCAATGACTTATTAATGAGCGGCACTAAAGATGGTACGCTGAATATTCCAGGTGAGCTAGATGCCAATGGCGTATCTATTAGCAGAGCTGCCTATGCAAATCCATCAATGGCATTAGGCGCACTGGATGGCTGGTCAAGCCAAGTACCATTTAAAATCGACTTAACATTTCCACCAAGTATTAGTCTTGATGCAACCTCAGCCGGAACTCCTGGTGCTGTGCGGATATTTGAAGTCATTATGGGTGCAAGTCTTACCGATGCACAGTGCTCTGTAGCACCTGCTGGCGCAGCATGTAAGCTAGTAGGTGAACTTACCTTTGGTGTTGATTTTGTAACTAAAGGCAGTGGTGATGCAGTTGCCATTATTCCACTTAAACCATTTAAAGCCGGTAGCTCTTACATTAACGTTTTAACGACCAGTTTAAAGGATTCAGAAGGGCGTTCAATTAAGCCTTCATCAACGTATGGTTTAGTAAAACAAGAAACACCCTTAATTACACCGTCTCAACTTGCCTTACAAGGTGCAGTTAATAGTTACGAAAATGTTGTTACTTCAGGCGGTGCAATTAGTAAAGATGATATTATTTACTCTGCTGCTATGACGATTCAATCAGTAGGGCCTGTTCTTAGCACTATTAAGTCTCTTTTGGCTGCTAGTTTACAAAATCCAGCGTTGCCAAGGCCTGCAGTACAAGTACCAGAACAACCAATGTTAACCGTTGAGCAAGTGTTTGCTGCGCAAAATATTACAGGGCTTTCACCTGCTTTTGCTGGTGTGCAATATCAAAAAGGTAATGTAATGTTACCTATGTATTTATCAACCCCAACGGGTACTGCAATTACTGATTTAGCAGACACCTATTGGCAAGGCATGTGCGATAGTGCAGTAGCTGTACTTGGATATAAAGCGGCTGCAGGTGATGCTTTCCCAGCAGAACCTATAAGTGTTAATGACGGCACATGTGCTGCATTGAGTGAAGGGCGTTTACGTGATTTAGGTTTAGATACAACTAAACATTTAACTAAATATAACTCAATACCTAAAGTACAGAGTATGGCAGATGTGCCAGTGCAAGTTACTAAACCTATTTTACCCGTTATTAATATGATTAGAGCACAAATAGGGATGGGCGAACTAACAATGCCAGCTGAGGGTTGGCCTGTTGTAATTTTACAACACGGTATTACAACACAAAAAGAGTCGATGCTAGCATTGACTGCAAGCTTAGCTGTACAAGGTTTTGCGACAGTAGCAATTGACCACCCAGTGCATGGCGAGCGTGGCATAGATGTTGATGGCGATGGCGAAGATGATTTTAATGCAACCACAGGTTCTGTGCTTGCGTATATGAATCTACAGTCGTTGCTAGTAGCACGTGATAACTTAAGACAATCAGCGGCAGATTTATTGGGCTTACGTTTAGGCTTAAATTTTGTTAATGATGAATCTCTTAACACGCAAGATGTAACATACATTGGTCACTCGTTAGGCTCAATTGTCGCGCCTGCATTTGTTACACAAACAAATACACC
This sequence comes from Pseudoalteromonas sp. NEC-BIFX-2020_015, assembly GCF_012952265.1. NCBI lineage: Bacteria > Pseudomonadati > Pseudomonadota > Gammaproteobacteria > Alteromonadales > Pseudoalteromonadaceae > Pseudoalteromonas > Pseudoalteromonas sp. NEC-BIFX-2020_015. The sequence continues at coordinate 26,386 of NZ_JABCJL010000030.1, read as the reverse complement.
ATTGGCACCACAAGTAGATCCTTTATTTAAAGTGAACACAGTTGCTTTGGCTAGCGGCGGCGGCGGTATTGCAAGCTTCTTGCTTGAGTCCGCAAGCTTTGGTCCATTTGTACAAGGTTCTGTGTTACTTTCAGCGGGTACCGCTGAGTCTGCTGAATTTGCTGCGTACACACAAGGCCCTGCAATTTCAAACTGTGGTGAAGCCGATTATAGTCGTGCATTTACTTCATGTGCATACAAAGAATTTACTGCTGCGTTAACGGTAGCGGGTGAAACGACTAAAATAGCAAATATACAAGGTGTTATGACGCAATTTGCATTTGCTTCACAAACAGCGTTAGATAGTGGTGATCCAACAAACTATGCAAGCTCAATTGCGGCGCTTGGCACACCTATTTATATGAATGTGGTTGTGGGTGATGGCGCGCTTAACAAAGCTGATCAAGTAATTCCACCGATGACTGTGAATAACCCTATTGCAGGTTCGCTTCCTTTAGCGCGTCTAATGGGCTTAACGACGGTCGCTCAGTCGCAGCCACTAACTGAGGCACCTATGAGCTACGTTGTTAAGTTTACTAAAGGGCATCATGGTTCAGTATTGACGCCGGCCCCAGATGTAGGCGCAGGGTCGAATGCACAAGACAGCGCAGCAGCAACCACCGAGATGCAGTTACAAATAGCATCTTACTTAGCAACACGCGGAAGAGCGTTATCAATTGCTAATACAGAGATTGTTACTGACTAAGTTTTTTGTAGTTAAGTAAATCAAAAGCCACTGAAAAGTGGCTTTCTTGTGTTTGAATGGTAAGTTAGCGCGAGTTCGGTTAAATTGATGCAAATTTTTATTTGGAGAATAGAATTGGAATTTCTTTATGAGTACGGCATTTTTCTTGCCAAAACAGTGACCTTGGTTATCGCAATTGCAGCCGTGGTAATAATTTTTGTGGGGGCTGCAGTAAAACCGAAAGTAAAAAAAGGCGAAATTGATATAGAGGATATATCAGAGCAATTAGAGGATTTAAAACATAGCTTTTTAGAGCACACATTATCGGGTAAAGCGTTAAAAGCATTTCATAAAACGCAAAAAGCCGACGCTAAAAAAGCAGCTGCAAATGAAGAGACTAAGCCTCGATTATACGTAATTGATTTTAATGGCAGTGTTGATGCTAATGAAGTGGATAGTTTACGTGAAGAAATCACGGCAATCGTTGCTATTGCAGATGCAACTAAAGATAAAGTGCTAATTCGCCTTGAAAGTGGTGGTGGTGTTGTTCATGGTTATGGCTTGGCTGCATCGCAATTACAACGTCTTAAAAATAAAGGCATACACTTAACCGTAGCAATAGATAAAGTGGCAGCCAGTGGCGGTTACATGATGGCATGTGTTGCAGATGAGATAGTTGCAGCACCTTTTGCTATTGTTGGATCTATTGGTGTGATTGCGCAGATCCCAAATTTTAATAAAATATTGAAGAAAAATGATGTTGATTTTGAGCAAATAACAGCAGGCGAATTTAAGCGTACATTGACCTTATTTGGTGAAAATACGGATAAAGCGCGCGATAAATTTAAAGAGGAAATAGAGCAAACACATGGCTTATTTAAGCAGTTTGTTAGTTCGCAGCGCCCGTCATTGGATATTGATCTTGTTGCAACCGGAGAACATTGGTTTGCAACGCAAGCACTTGATAAAGGCTTGGTAGATACGATTGAAACAAGTGATGATACTTTATTAAAATATCAGGATGAGCGTCAAATTTATAAAGTAAAATACAAAGTTAAAAAGACACTCAGTGATAAACTTGCTATAGGCTTTAGTGGGGGTATTAATAAAGCGGGGGTATCCATTTACTCGCGTTTTAAAAGTTTAAACCCGTAGGTTAACCTAATAAAAAACCCGCAGTTAAGCGGGTTTTTTAGTGTTGAAAGTAAAAGTATTATTCAGCTGATTTATGGTAATCCTCTAAATCTTTAGCTGCGTTAGGGTCATTAAAGATCTTTTCATCTAATTGACCTTCTGATTTAGCAACTACGCACGTCACCATACAATCACCCGTAACATTGACCGCTGTACGTGTCATATCAAGTAATCTATCAACACCAATGATAATAGCGATACCTTCAACAGGTAAGCCAACTTGGTTAAGTACCATTGCAAGCATTATCAAACCAACGCCTGGCACGCCTGCGGTACCTACAGATGCAAGAGTTGCAGTTAGAATAACCATTAGGTAATCAGAAATAGTTAAATCAACACTAAATACCTGTGCAATAAAGACAGTCGCTACACCTTGCATAATGGCTGTGCCGTCCATGTTTATGGTGGCGCCTAACGGGATGGTAAAAGAGGCTACAGAGTTATTTGCTCCTAATTTCTTAGTTGCTGTCTCTAATGTAATTGGCATCGTAGCGCTTGAGCTCGATGTACTAAATGCAAATAAACACGCGTGTTTCATTTTCTTTAAAAAGATAATTGGGTTTAGGCCCGTTAAAAATTTTAATAATAATGTGTAGTTTATAAATGCATGAATAAAAAGCGCTGCAACCACAACACCAAAGTATTTAGCTAAGCTAACGATTAAATTTAGCTCAATTGTGGTAAATAACTTGGCCATTAAACAAAATACACCATAAGGGGCGACGTTCATTAATAATGTAACCAACTTTAAAATCACAGTGTTTAGATCTTCAAAAACAGTTGCAACTCGCTTACCCGCCGAACCGCTAAGCGCCATTGCAATACCAAATAACAATGCAAACACAATAACCTGTAGCATATTACCGCTGGCCATGGCATCAATAGGGTTGGTTGGAAACATACCAATGATCACTTGAGCGAGTGTAGGAGCTTCTTTTGCGCTGTAAGTCGCTTCTGAAGGTAAGTTTATTCCTTCACCTGGGTTTACTAATAAAGCCAAGCTAATTGCAACCGTTATTGCAATTGCAGTGGTCAGTAGATAAAGGCCGATAGATTTTCCGCCAAGGCGACCTAGTTTTTTAGGGTCACTTAAGCTGCATGTTCCACAAACGAGAGAGACAAATACTAAGGGGACGACCAACATCTTCAAACTGGCTATAAAAATTTGTCCACCAATATGAAATAAACCATCTACAAAAAAGCCCTTAATTGGCAAAGAGAATAACCCAAGAGGGATTAGATAATCGTCTTCGCCAGCTAAGATAGCCTGAAAAATAAAGCCTACAGCAACCCCCAGCAACATGCCAATCATGATGCGGGTGGTTAAACTCATTGAACGGATTTTCGACATAGTAATAATCTATTTGTTATAAATTTTCCATAGCCTACCAGCATGCAAATTTTTATACAGAAAAAATCGATAAATATGAAAAAAAAGTGTGGATCAAAAAAACAACAAAAAAATAATAAAAGTTGTGATTTAAAATCTGAATATAGGTTAACATTGGGTAAATATTTCGAATTTTATAATCAATAACAAACGCTAGGGAGAGGTCAATGCCTTTAATGCGATGGCTCAGTGTTGTGCTATTCAGTTTTCTAATCACGGCTTGTGGTGGAGGTGGTTCACTTGAAAAGGATGGTGGTGATCTTGGTGGTGGTGGAACTACACCAGACACACCAACTTATACCATTACAGTTCAAGGGTTTAATCAAGCAACGAATGAGCAATCAAACTCAGTAACTAAAGATGCACCGCTTTTTTTGCGTGCAACCGTTTTAAAAGATGGCGAAGTTGTTACGGGTAAACGTGTAACTTTTAGTCTTGCTGATGGAATCGGCTCTCTTTCACCAGCTTCAGGGAGTGCCCTTACTAATAGTGAAGGTGTTGCGCAGCTCGCACTCGAATCCGGTTCTGTAGTTGGTGCAGGTCAAGTGACTGCGACTTACCTTGTTGATGGAGAATCATATCAAGGGCTATTTGCTTTTACTTCATCAGGTGGTCAAGATACCAATGAAGAAGGCGATTTCACTTTAACTTTGCAAGGCTACTCACAAGCTAACAGTCAAGCATCAAATATTGTGACAAGTAGCGCTTCTTTAGATCTACGTGCAACTCTTCAAAAAGATGGTGTCCCAGTTGCAGGCAAGCGTATAACGTTTACTCTTGCAGACAATATTGGTTTATTAGAGCCGTCATCAGGTTCTGCGTTAACTCAAAATGATGGTGTTGCAACAATTGAACTCACCGCAGGTAAAGATGCGGGCGCAGGTAAAGTAACTGCCACATATACAATAAGTGACGATGTATTCACTGGAATATTTGAATTCCAATCGACTGGTGGGCAAGGAGACGATACTGGCGTTTCTGGTGATACAACTATTGAAGTAAAAGTGTTAGATGAAAATGGAGTTAAATTCTCAGAAGCTAATCCGGTTACAAATGATAACGTAGGAACAGTTACGGCTACCTTAAAAAAAGATGGCGTTGCACTTAGTGATCAACTAGTAACATTTAGCACTAATTTTACGGGACAAATTACTCCAGATTTAGGTACTTCTATAACTAATGTTGCAGGTGAAGCAAAAATTTCACTTGGTAGTGGTAACTTTAAAGGTGCCGGAGAAGTTATAGCTAAATACAATGACAATGGCACCGTATTAAGTAAAAATGCTGTGTTTTATTCATCGGGTGATTCAGCTCCGGTTGATCAAATTCAATATACTGTATCTGTAAAGCTCCTGACTGGGTGTAATTCGACTTGGGATGATGGCCGCGACAGTGTTAAATTAGATCCTACGCAAGCTTCAAGTGGTTGTTCAGTGACAAATAACTTATCATCCTCTGAGCTAGGTGAAATTTTAGTCGAGGTTATTGATAAACAAAATGGCGATGGTGTTAAAAACGCATTAGTTAATCTTGACACAAGTTTAGGTTCGATACTTCCTTCGTCGGGCACGGCTTTAACGGATAATTTTGGCATGGCTCTTTTAAAGTTGCAGCCAGGCAATACAGGTGGAGCGGGCACTATTACCGCACGATCTTTAGGTATTAGTTCATCAATTAACTTTGCTGTAGGAATCGCTGATTTAATTTTAGAGGTTAATAACGGGCTAAATATAGATGCATTAGGTAACGTTATCCCATTGAAAGCTGGCGGCAGCACTATCATTGAAGTAACACTGCGTGATGAAGATGGAAACTTATACTTAACGCCAACAGACGTCGAGTTTAGTTCAACATGTGTAACCAGTGGTAGCTCTGTTATTGATGCTGTAGTTAAATCTTCTAGCGGTATTGCTACTTCAACGTATCGAGCTAATGGCTGTGGTATCAACGATGATATTAATATTACCGTTGAAACAGGTGGAAAGAACTTTACAGCTACAACAATTATTCCAGTTGAAACTTCAGATGTTCAATCTATTCAGTTTATTGATGTTTCCGAAACGTTTATAGCGCTTCCTCCAGGTGAAGGTGGTCAACCAACGCAATCGGTTGTTCGATTTAAGTTGCTTGATGCTGATAATATTGCATCATCACAGCAGCGTATAGATTTTAAATTAACAGATACTTTAGGGTTCGCTAATTTAACTCTTAAAAGTGCAAATACAGATAATGATGGATTTGTTCAAACAACGGTTACTTCAGGAATCGTGCCAGGCCCACTTGTAGTGAAAGCATGTTACGTATCAAAAGATGATGTTAAAGCTTTACCTGTGGGCGACGATTTAACGTGTTGGGTTGACGATTATGAATTATGTCAACTTGAACCTACTAACGAAATTTGCCCAGATGGTGAACTACATTTAGTCCCATTATCAGAACAAATTAGCTCTGTTTCATCACAGTTGACTTTATCATCAGGCGTCGCTGATCAAAATAGTTTTGATGCAAGCCCTGTTATGTTTAATCCTAACTCACTGTATTACAATGGTATAACAACTGACGTGACGGTGTTTTTTGGTGACCAATTCAATAACTATAACGGAGATGGCGTCGAGGCGACTATCCTAGCTGAGGCCGGTGTAATTGGCTCTGCTAGTAATGAGGAAACGTGTAAGACTACGGATGCTATGTGTGTTGTTACTTGGCGCTCACAAGGCGATAGACCATTTTGGAGTTATAAATGGGGTAACCGTATCGGTGAGATTGATGGTAACTCAACGACTGAAGAAGGTATAAACCCTAAAACGAAAGAAATTAACTGTGACCCATATTTTGGTGTTGCTGCTCCATGTATTAATGGTATTAAGAGAGCAAAAAATGACCCCGATGGTGTTGTGATGGGTGGTCGTGTAAGCATTCTTGCTGTTACAAAAGGTCAAGAAAATTTCGTTGATGAAGAGTCAACGCCAGATGTCAGCCGTAGAAATGGTTTGTTTGATATTGGTGAATATTATAAAAGTTATGATTTAGCTGAAGCCTTTATGGACCATAATGAAAATTCATCATTTGATAAAGCAAATTGTAGTGATGACAGAGGTGATAGTTATGACCCCGTTACTGATTTATGTTCAGAGTTAAACTCACGCGGAGGTCATAATGAAACGTGGCGTGACCTTAACAGCAACGGCCTTTTCGATGGACCTGATGGAAAATATAATGGCTTATTATGTAGCGAGGCTGCGAATAACGCTGGAGAATGTTCAAGAGAGTTGATAGAAGTTCGTAAACAATTTGAACTAGTTATGTCTGGTGATACTCCTTATGTACGTTTCTCAGTGCTCAAGGGTAATTCACTGCATATCCCTGCAAACTGTGTTAGTTCAGCTGTAGCGACTCTAGAAATGTCTGATGTTACAGAGCGTTGTGATGTAGAGACGATAGATTTATCGATTATTAGTCAGCCAAATCCTGATTTTGATCCCAATGATCCTGATGAGACTGATCCAGAAACAATTGATGTAGGTTTAACGGGAATATCAATACGTATTCACTATACAGATGAATTTGGTAACCCTTTACCTGCAGGTACAGAAGTTACGTTATCTACAACAAATGGTGATCTGTCAATTATTGGACACAGTGAAACAATATTGAGCACAAATACTGATAAACCTCTGTACTCAGATGTTAGAATTGCAAGAGAGGCCGAAGGAAATAAAAAGCTAGACGGCATACTTACCATCAAGTTTGCTTTTGAAAATCAGTTTGGCGTTAAGAAAGTGATTGAAAAAGGGATTGCTATATTTGACGATAAATAGATTCAAGCTGTGATTTAATAATAAATGCCAACCATAAGGTTGGCATTTTTGTTTCTATTCTATATATTCCACTGCAAATAGTTAAAAACACCAAATTGCCTAAATTAAGCACAACAATTGCTTAATTAATCATTAAAAACAGAAAAGTTTGTATTAAAAGCTTGTAACAATTGGTGTTTGTAGATATACCTATAAATATTCGCGCCTGTAAAAGGGCAAAACACATTTTAAATACTTGGTTAGAAATAGGCAACTATGGGCAAATCGCTAGTAATTGTAGAGTCTCCTGCTAAGGCTAAAACAATTAATAAATATTTAGGAAATGATTTTATCGTCAAGTCTAGTATTGGACATGTACGAGATCTTCCTACCTCAGGTTCTGGCAAAACCAAAACTGCAGCTACAAAAACACCTGCGGAAGTGCGCAAAATGGCGCCTGAAGAAAAGGCCGCGTATAAAAAACAGCGTGATTATACTAACTTAGTTGCTCGAATGGGGATTGACCCTGACAAAGGCTGGCAGCCACATTACGAAGTATTACCGGGTAAAGAAAAAGTTGTTCAAGAATTACAAAAGCTCGCTGAAAATGCTGACCAAATCTATCTCGCAACGGATTTGGATAGAGAAGGGGAAGCAATTGCTTGGCACCTTCAAGAGATTATTGGCGGCGAGCCTGAGAAGTATAAACGTGTAGTATTCAATGAAATAACCAAAAATGCCATTCAGGCAGCCTTTGAGGCACCTGGAGAGCTAAACACCGACATGGTCTACGCCCAACAGACCCGTCGATTTTTAGACCGTGTAGTTGGCTTTATGGTGTCTCCATTGTTGTGGCAGAAAGTTGCTAGAGGCTTATCAGCAGGGCGTGTTCAGTCTGTTGCGGTACGTTTACTGGTTGAGCGTGAACGCGAAATTAAAGCATTTATCCCAGAAGAGTTCTGGGATATTCATGCAGATGTTAAAAATAGCGAATCAGCATTACGTTTAGAAGTATTTAAACAAGGTGATAAAGCGTTTAAGCCAGTTAGCGAAGCACAGGCGATGGCTGCGACTGCATCGCTAGAAAATGCTGAGTATAAAGTTGTAAGTGTTGAAGAGAAGCCAAGTAAGAGTCGTCCTAGTGCACCACTCATTACCTCAACAATGCAACAAGCTGCGAGTACACGCTTAGGTTATGGCGTTAAAAAGACGATGATGCTTGCCCAGCGTTTGTATGAAGCAGGTTATATCACCTATATGCGTACCGATTCGACGAATTTGTCGAAAGATGCAGTAGCAATGTGCCGTGATTACGTAACTGAGCAATTTGGTGATAAATACTTACCAAAAGAAGCAATAAATTATAGTTCTAAAGGCAATGCACAAGAAGCGCATGAGGCTATCCGACCTTCAAGCGTGAGTGTATTATCAGGCCACCTTGATGGTGTCGACCCAGATGCCAAAAAGCTTTATGAATTAATTTGGCGTCAATTTGTTGCTTGCCAAATGGTTCCTGCTGAATATGACTTAACAACATTAACCGTTGCAGCGAATGATTTTCAGCTTAGAGCGAAAGGCCGCGTACTACGCTTTGATGGTTGGACTAAAGTGCAACCTGCTATTCGTAAAAAGAATGAAGAAGATCAATCATTACCTGCGATTAAAGAAGGTGAAGTATTAAGCCTTGTTGAGCTTGATCCTAAGCAGCACTTTACTAAGCCGCCAGCACGTTTTAGTGAAGCGAGCCTAGTTAAAGAGCTTGAAAAGCGTGGCATTGGTCGTCCATCTACTTACGCGTCAATTATTTCAACGATTCAAGATCGTGGATATGTACGAGTTGAGAATCGCCGCTTTTTTGCAGAAAAAATGGGTGAGATTGTCACTGACCGTTTAGTTGAGAATTTTACTGACTTAATGAACTTCGATTTTACCGCGAAAATGGAAGGTCGTTTAGATGATATTGCTGAAGGTGAGCGCATCTGGACACAAGTACTTGATAAGTTTTATGCTGATTTTTCTACCCAACTGACTTTAGCCAGTGGCGAAGAAGATGAAGGTGGAATGCGTAAAAATGAAATGGTCGAAACCGATATTGACTGCCCAACGTGCGGCAGAAAAATGGGTATTCGCACAGCATCTACTGGTGTTTTCCTCGGGTGTACAGGTTATAACTTACCACCAAAAGAACGCTGCACGACCACTATGAACTTAGTGTCGGGTGATGAAGCGGTCGCTGCAGATGTTGAAGATGTTGAAACTGAAACATTAATGCAAATGAAGCGTTGCCCAATTTGTGAAACGGCAATGGATTCATACCTGATTGATGAAACACGCAAATTGCATGTTTGTGGTAATAACCCAGGTTGTAAAGGGCATATAGTCGAGCAGGGAACCTTTAAAATTAAAGGTTATGATGGCCCTATTATTGAGTGCGATAAATGCTCATCTGATATGCAGCTTAAATCAGGACGTTTTGGAAAATATTTTGGTTGTAGTAATGACGAGTGTAAAAACACACGTAAATTACTGCGTAGTGGAGAAGCTGCGCCACCAAAAGAAGATCCCGTACAACTGCCTGAGCTAGAATGTGAAAAATCAGAAGCATACTTTGTATTGCGAGATGGGGCTGCAGGTATTTTCTTAGCGGCAAATACGTTCCCTAAATCGCGAGAAACACGTGCACCAAAGGTCGAAGAGTTACATCGTTTTAGAGATCGTATTTCACCTAAGTTCTATTATCTAGCAGATGCACCAGCAAAAGATCCAGATGGTAACTTAGCTGTTGTACGCTATAGCAGAAAGAATAAAGAACAGTATGTAATGACTGAGGTTGAAGGTAAAGCAACTGGCTGGACTGCACATTATAACGCTGGAAAGTGGGTTGAAGAGGCAAAGAAAAAAGCCGCACCTAAAAAGAAAGCAGCAGCTAAAAAACCAGCCGCCAAAAAAGCGGTTGCAAAAAAAGCACCTGCTAAAGTGAAAAAAGACGCAGAGTAAAATGTATGTAGCGAGTGTTTAAATCAAGTACTCGTTAAACGCAAAAAAACCGGAACGCACACCCTTGTGCCGATTCCGGTTTTTTTATGTCAAATTAATGTGCAATGGCAATGTGACGATTAAATTTTTACATCAGTGACTTTGTTATAGCCTTCTGCTTCAAGTTCATCATTTACGCATTTTAAAACGTATGGTTTCAGCTCATCATTACTGATATCGTCGTCTTTAGCCCAGTTTAAACACATTTCTGTGTATTCTTTAATTGTTTCGGCTGAAGCGTCAACAGCATCGTCAGCAACAGCAAAAGTTGCAGAAACCGCAAATAATGGCGCTACCATAAGCGCTAGCAATGCTTTTTTCATTCGTTTAATCCTAAAAATGTAGTGACGATTGTTTTTGAACATTCAAAAACAAGAGTTAACCAATCAAGCAGCATGCTGTTGGTAAGTTGATTTTCAAACTAAATGAGAATAAAAGATAACGAAATATTTTTATCGTTAGGATGAAAAAGCTAACACAAAAATCAGCTGCTGATGTAGATAAGTATTTGTATCGAGGTAGAAACTCAGATAGAGTCGGGTTTTTATAAATTGATGAGTACTATGGATAATCCCAACCCAAATAAAATTCCACGCCAAGCAGGTAAAGCTGAACATCTTCTTGAAACGTTGATATTTCGTGGCCGCTGGTTATTGGCTCCATTTTTTGTTGGTTTACTCTTTGCTGTAATTTTATTGCTCATTAAATTTTTCAAATTACTGTATTTAATGGGTGTATCAACATTCACAGCAACAAGCCAAGAATTGTTAGTGGGTATTTTAACCCTAGTTGATACGGCATTATTAGCGGGGTTACTATTGATCATTACCTTCAGTGGTTATGAAAACTTTGTATCGAAGTTAAATATTGAAAATCATGAAGACCGCCCTGCATGGATGGGGAAAGTTGGTTTTTCTGGTTTGAAGATGAAATTAATCAGTGCGATTGTCGCTATTTCAGCTGTTGAGCTCCTTAAAGTTTTTATAATTTCGTCAACTTACACCAGCGAACAACTTATGTTAAAGGTATTAATACATGTGACATTCGTGGTCTCAGGTGTATTGTTTGCTCTGACCGACTATATAAATAGTAAAACTCATAGCCATTAACGAAGATTATGGTTAGACAGGCTGCTTATTAACAGCCTGTCTAGGGTCTTATGTAGAGTACTGCAAATATCAAAAAAGAAAAGTATCAAAAAGAAAAAGTTAAAATAAATTAGACCTTAGATTATTTAAAAATAGCTGACCACATTGCTTTTAAACTAGGTTCTTTACCGTACATATTCATCCCCATTTTGAAAATACGAGCGGCAACTATTCGTAAGTAATAAAAACAGCCAATGCTAAGTACGAGTGAGAGTAGAGGTTGCCACAGTGGTAACTCAACTAGCGACATACGTACAGGCATAACAGCAAAAGCAGTGATTGGTAAATAACTTAATATCACTGTCAGTATGCTATTCGGGGCGTCCATTACAAAAAAGGCGATTACAATAGGTGCAATAGGCAGCATCATTAATGCACTTTTACTACTGTGGTTAGGATCGTCTATCCCAGCGGCAATTGCCGCCATAAAGGCCGCGCAAATAGCAAGACCAGCAATCGCAAAGGCAAAAAACCATGGCAATAACGCCCAATTCACAAAGTGCAGATCAATCGCTTGTTGTTTTATCACCACAGTAAAAAATAGCATTGAAAGTACAATGGATAGCAAAGTGCTGACCATTGTTTTTACGGCTAATAATATTTGCCCTGTTAATTTACCGTCAATCCATGTTTGCGGTGTCATGGTTGCCATAATTTGTTCTGTAACGCGGTTCTGTTTTTCACCAGTGATACTCACAAAAAGCTGGCCAAACACACCAAACATCGCTATAAAAAGCAAAATTAATACACCAAACGCAGTGTAAGTTTGACTTTTATCTGCTTGGTTTTTTAGTAATTCATCTAAAACCTGGTGCTCTATAAGTACTTGTGTACGTAAACCTAGTTGTTGCTCTTGAGTTAAATTGAGTTTATTAAATTGCGCATGCTGTAGCTCAGTGCTTAATAAACTGCTTAGTTGTAATTGCCAGCTTGCTTTTTCTGCGGTGATAAGTGAGACCCGCCCATCAGGTGAGTTAAAACGAATAACGGCATCATACTCTTTAGTTTCATTTAAGTTTTTGATCACATCATCAAGATCGTTCACGGGTATAAAGTTAAAGTTGCTCTGTTGGCTATTGCCCGCATTGAGAGTGAAATCGGTATCAGTTGCGATAGTGTAACTTTGTTCAAGTTGCTGATTATTTGCTGCAAAGAAATAAATAACGCCAGCGATGACAAGCATGATCAGTTTTGAAATAATTTCTTGTTTTAATTTAAAAAAGTGCAAAAACTCCCATTTTGCCACGGTCCAAATTTGGGTGTTTTTTAATGACTGTGCTTTCATAGTTGAGCTCCTTGCTTTAACTTTTTATTATGCTCAGAGACGGCATTTAGATAAAGGCTGTGTAATGACTGGGCCTGATTTTTTAATTCAACTATATCGCCGAGTACTAATAACGACGGCAAAAGAGTGTTCAGTGATTGCTCTTCTAAAAGGGTGATTTGCAATTGTTGTGCTTTTATTTGTTCAACACTGTACTTATCTTTTAGTTCATTTACCGCTAATTCATCAAGCGGCTCGGCAAACTGTACTTTTATAACCCTTGCTTGTTGCGTGGTTAAAATGTTGGTTAAATCACCATATAACACGCTTTGGCCTTGGTTGAGTAATAAAACCCGATCCGCAAGCTTTTCAACCATCGCCATTTGATGCGCACTTAAAATAACGGTCATACCTTGTTGCTTTAATTGCGCTAAAAATTCGACCACCAACTCTTGATTGATAGGGTCTAATCCAGAAAATGGTTCATCTAAAATAACCCATTTTGGCTCATGTAAAATAGCGCTGATGAGCTGAACTTTTTGCTGATTACCTTTAGAAAGAGACTTTAATGGATCATTAATACGTGATGATAAGCTAAATTTATCTAACCAATATTCACAGCGTTTATTAAAGTCATTATTTGATACACCATGGAGACTTGCAAAAAATTGTAAATTTTGTTTGAGTGTTTTTTCAGGATAAAGACCGCGATCCTCAGGTAAATAGCCAAGTAGGTGGGCAGGGATTTGACTATAGCTTTGAGAGCCATCAATTAATTTAATACAGCCACTATCAGCGTGTGTAAATCCGACGAGCATTTTTACTAACGATGATTTACCGGCTCCGTTAGGGCCTAACAATGCAAATATTTCACCTTGATTTACCTCAAAGGATAAATTATTTACCGCGGTCACTGTGTGATAGTGTTTGTTAAGTTGTTGAACCTGAAGTGACATATGATCCCTCTATTTTTGTTGTTTTAACTAGTTTAAATGTTTGTACTGGCCGATGTAATTATTTGTTAAATAATTAATGTAACTAAAGATGTAAATTTGCCATAATGCTCGCGATATTTCACGAATTTGGTGTGCAATGATAAAGCAATTTTTAAATGATCCTACATTACTTCTCAATGCGGTAGGTGAAGGCATATATGGTTTCGATCTCAGTGGCAATGCCGTGTTTATAAACCCAGCTGCAGAGAGAATGACAGGCTGGCAAGCCGCTGAGCTACTAGGGAAAAAAATACATCAATATCATCATCACAGCCACGCTGACGGGCGGCCTTACCCCGCGGATGAATGCCAAATATATTGCACCATGTTTGATGGTAAACACCGTCATGTAAAGGACGAAGTTTTTTGGCGTAAAGATGGCAGTAATTTTCCGGTTGAATACACGTCAACACCGGTTTATAAAAATGACCAACTGATTGGTGCGGTCGCGATATTTCGTGATGTATCCAAGCAGCATCAAACCGAACACGCGCTACGTCAAGCGTTAACCCAAGTTAAAGATTTAAGTGAGCAACTTAAAGACGAAAATAATTACTTAATTGCACAGCTTAACGAAGATTGGCAAGATTCTGGATTAGTTGGACACAGTCATATTTTTCAAAACATGCTTGAACAAATTAAACTTGTAGCGCAAACCACTAGTACAGTGCTGATTTTAGGTGAAAATGGCACTGGTAAAGAGCTTGTTGCGCGTAACTTACATCGCCTCAGCGAACGCTCAAACCAGTCGTTTATAAAGGTTAACTGCGCAGCATTTACACCAAGTTTGCTCGAATCAGAGTTATTCGGACATGAAAAAGGGGCTTTTACAGGCGCAAATGAGCGTCGTAAAGGGCGATTTGAGTTGGCAGATAAAGGGACTTTATTTTTAGACGAAATAGGGGAGTTACCGCCCGAAGCGCAAAGTAAATTACTGCGCGTATTACAAGAGCATGAATTCGAACGGGTAGGCTCTAGCCATACAATTAAAGTTGATATTCGCATTGTCGCAGCAACCAATCGCGATCTTTGGCAAATGGTACAGCAAGGTGCGTTTAGAATGGATCTTTATTATCGTTTAAATGTATTCCCAATTAAAGTGCCTGCATTAAAAGAGCGCAAAGAAGATATTCCATTATTATGTACCAACTTAATTGCGCAATTGAATAAACGCCTTGGTAAGCAACTGAAGGGGTTAAGTAAAAAAGCTATTAGCCAGCTGCAAGCTTATGATTGGCCTGGTAATATTCGTGAGCTACAAAATGTACTCGAACGTGAAGCTATTCTTAGCAAACAGCCTATTTTACATTTAAGTCAACCTTTGAGCATGCCACCGAACACGGCATTTAACATCAGCTTAACCCTCGATGAGGCACAAAAGAGTCATATAGTGTCTGTACTTGAACTATCAAATTGGAAGATATCAGGTGCACACGGAGCAGCTACTAAGCTTGGGCTACATGAAAGTACGTTACGATCTAAAATGAGAAAATTGGGAATTGAAAGGGATTCGTGATATTTAACGTTTTTCGTTTTATTTAACGAGTTAAAAGCTAGCCATTTAAATTTAAATCAATAATATCATGAGCTTAAATTAAGTTTCAGTTTGGTCTGAAAGTTGCAAATACTAGCTTAGTCACCGTCACCATGAAGTAAGTATTATGAAGTTTGATATTAAAGAAGAAGATATGATCATCAAGCCCTACAAAAATGAAGGGCCAATTTATATTCGTGAGCAAAAAGGGTTTTTCCAACGTATTCGCCGCGACCTTGGCTGGCTGTTGATGCTCACGTTTATTGCTATTCCGTGGATCCCTTACAATGGGCAACAGGCGGTTTTATTCGATGTAGCAACACAAAAGTTTACCATTTTTGGTTTAACGCTCTTACCTCAAGACTTTATGATATTAGCGCTGCTATTTATGGTTGCAGCGTTTGCGTTGTTTTTTGTAACTAATTGGTTAGGAAGAGTTTGGTGTGGTTACACATGCCCGCAAACTATTTGGATGTTGTTGTTTTCTTGGGTTGAAGAACGAATTGAAGGCAGCCGAAATCAACGAATTCAGCTTGATAAAGCGCCTTGGGGGGTCACTAAAACACGTAAAAAAATAACCAAACACAGCGCATGGTTAGTTATTTCAGTGCTCACAGCAACGTCATTTATGGCTTACTTTATACCAGCAAAAACACTTTACGCTGACATGTTCTTTTTTGAATGGTCAGGTATTACTAGTTTTTGGGTTTTTCTGTTTGCATTTTGCACCTATGGTAATGCAGGCTTTTTACGTGAAAAAATGTGTACAGTTGCGTGCCCTTATTCGCGTTTTCAATCAGTTATGTTTGACAAAGATACACTTGTCGTCACTTATGATAACGAGCGTGGTGAAAGCCGTGGACCGCGCAAACGTAAGGTTGACCCAAAAACTGTTGGCCTAGGAGATTGTGTTGACTGTAACTTATGTGTAGAAGTGTGCCCAGCCGGTATTGATATTCGAAATGGCTTGCAATATGAATGCATTAATTGTGGTTTATGTATTGACGCTTGCGACGATACAATGACTAAATTCGGGTATCAAAAAGGTTTGATCAAATACGCCAGCGAGCAACAAATGGCAGGAAAACACACAAATCCATTTAGGTTAAAATTGATAGGTTACGGCGCTTTAACTGCACTGTTAACGCTTGCTATGGTGGCATGGTTAGCGCAAAGAACCCCCATAGAAGCATCGGTATTACGTGATCGTAACGCTTTATACCGAGTTAACTATGAAGGACTGGTTGAAAACCCATACACGCTAACAATTATTAATAAAACACAGCAACCACTTCATTATACAATTGATTTAAAAGGGTTTGATATTGCAAAATTACAAAGCCCTGCGTTGATACTCGTTGAACCAGGCTTACTTAAACGTGTGCCGGTAACTATAATTGCAGATGGCTACGATGTAGATAAAAAAGTTACTAAATTAGAGTTTGTAATTACAGCGAAGGAAGATCCAAGTATTACCATTACAACACCAAGCTTATTTTACCGCAATTAAATATGTGGATTGCTAACGTAGTTGATTTATCAACACGTTAGCAACTTCAATTGTTCATTTATATGTTCTTTAGCCTGATATAAATCAGCAAACAAACGACTTTTAATATCAATCATCAAGCCTGCATTATTCATAATACGTTGCATTTGATTAACCACTAAAGACGAGCCTAAAATATAGGCGCTAGCAATACAGTTTCTCTGCATCATTTGTTTTGCTAAATGTGTAAATTGTTCCTCAGCCTCAGGCGTTGCTGCACATGCCGTGTATGAGTTACAGATATACGCCCAAGGTCTTCCTGCAAAAGGTTTAATGTGTTCAAAAATGCTGTTACTAAATTGACAGACTAGGTTTGCGTTAATATTGCCGTGAAAATGTCCGATAATAATGCTGTGATCACGTTCTAAAACGACTCTACCGTATTTGTTTTTAAATTCCATTTGCTTCCTTGTAAAAATAAAAGAGCGTGAATTTTAAACAAATATATAATTTAGTCTAGGGCGTGTTGACCTTTCGTGATTGATTTTACAGCCGTATGTTAGGTATTTAGGCAAGGCAGCGCCTATGGTGTGTGGTCGTTCCCCATAAATAGGCGATAACGCAGTATAAATGCCAAACATGCGCTGCCCAAAGGGTTCTTCCTAGGGGCGATTAACTCTTTGTTACTTACACCGATGTAGGTAAGGGGCGTGAGCAGGACGCGGAAGCTTTGCTCGATTTTTACTTATTCTCACATGGATGTGAGCCAGTAGAATAACGCAGGAGCAGTTATCGAGCCCACTCGATTCCAAACCTCGCGCCGCGATTAAATCGCCCCTAGATTGAACAAACGTCAATCCACAAAGGTCAACACGCCCTAGTAAAAAGCAGACCCGAAACTTATTCAGTAGATGGATCTGCTTTAAATACGATTATTGTTGTGAAGCTATATAATCAAGCGCACCGGCAATCGCAGCAACTTGTGCAAGAATACATTCTTCATCCGTTGCTGTTGGGCTATCTGGGTATACCTCAGTTGTTGTTACAAACTTTGCATCGCTAAAGCCCATGCATAAACCAAGCTCGCGTGCCGCATAGTTGATAACGCCAAATTGCTCTTGCGGCACGCCTATTAATTGGTTATTTTCATCACTGGGTGCAATGTGTGTTATCTTTGTAACGTTTTCAATAATAGCCTTTTGAAATTCTGCCGCAGGTTTCGTTGAATCAGCAACTAAATAAAAACCATCAGGAATATTCCAATTAGTATTAATTTTACCATCGCGCGCAGCAAGTGCAGGGCGAAACTCACTGTTATCGGTGTCGGTTGTTTCGTGTAGATCAATATGTGCAACTAGCTCAACACCAAGCCCAGCAATGTAAGCCATCACATTTGCAGATTCAGGGGCAGGGCTATTAGCATAAAAAGAACGGTTAGGATCAATGGCAGCTGGATTCCAGCGGTTTATTGTTTCATAGCCCCACGGGCTGATACAGGGCGTTACCACAAGGTTAAAATGCTCACTGTAATGTCTACCTAATGTTTTAATAAACCGAATTGCACCATGCACACCGCTGGTTTCATAGCCATGCACACCACCTGTTACTAATACGGTTGGTTTATTGTTTTGCCAATTACGAGATTTAATAGCAAAGAGGGGGTAATTAGCGTCTTGATAAACAAGTTCACCATATTGTTCAACATCACACTCATCTGTAAGTTCATTTATTAATGACACAACATCATTGTGGTAGCTACGCTTAATGTTTTGAGAATCGAACCATTGTTGTTTCTCATCATCATTCCATGAAATGTTAGCTGTTCCAATTGGATAAATAGTATCGCTCATAAAACCTTCATTAGTAACAATAAAAAAGACAGCTTATCGATGGATTCTTCACTTCGCAACTAACTCTAAGCAATAGCGGTATATAAATTTACATATTGTCGTTTATGAACACTAAATAAATAGTCGCGAAGGTGATCTTTCCCTTCATGAATATGAGTTATTTTAGCTGCGATACCTTGCTTATTTTGTCTAACGGGTTCAATGCTAATAATGATGTGTTTTTTATTTGGCAGATAAAACTGCATTCTGTGATGAGTAATTAAAGGCACTTTATTGCTGATTGGTTTTAAAAAGATCCCGGTGCTAGATATTGACTCAATTTTAAACCCATCACTTTGTATATTTAAATTGTCTAAGCGCCAACTTCGTTGTGTACCAGTGGTGTCAATAACTTCAGGTGAGCTAAGTATCGGGGTTAACAACCCTGATTCATCAGTTTTAAATTCTAAAGGAAACCACAACTGATAGTGACCGACCTCAGCGAGTAAAGTCAACTTAGCATTAATAAATAGATTCGCTATTTTAGCCGGAATATCACTTTGCACAGTCAGGCGTTGATTTGCAGGTAATTGCTGCTTGGCTTGGCCTTTAAATAAGTTTGATAAAAACTGTTGTTCATCATTAGAAAAGTCCACGCAGTACCTCCTGTACATAAAATAGCAACTTGTTATAAATAACGACTTATTACCCTAATTCAGGCTTTAATAAGTCGGCATGTTTAAAATGTTGTTATATTTTTCAATACAATACGACAGTGTTTAACAGGGCTCGTGTAAGCTTAAAATTCAGCTGGCTAAGTAAACACTGTCACCAAAGCATGTTTAATTAACGGCGTACAAAATAAAAACTTGAATTTTATTTGAAAACATAAAATTATCGGAATAGCCATTACTCACTCATCATAAAGCAAATTAATGGGATGCAAAGAATAACGGTGAAATAGAAGTGAGGGGAAATATAATTGGTCGGTATGGAGAGATTCGAACTCTCGACCCCTGCCACCCCATGTTAACGCGCTAAGCTCAGTTAAGCTATTGATTTTAATTGTTTATTTTTGTTTTTGCTGTGTATAAAAACAGTGCTTTAAGTGCGTTCTTTGCAAAATTAGTATTTAACGAAATCAATATGTTACATTTAATTTTACCACAGCAAAAACCCATTTAAACTAAGTTTATTACCGATTCTGCTGATGGCCTTTTTTCCTAAATTTTCGAGAACTATAGTTTATCTGTCGTATACTATTGATTGTTTATTTTTTCAATTATCGCAAATATAAGGACATATACATGAAGCGCTTTGTAACATTGATTTTTATCACCACATTTTCAATTTCCTCATGCTTTGCTCAGAACATGTGGAATGGCCTTGTTGTCGAGCCAGAGTACAGATGTTCACCCTATGATAAAAAAGCCCAATACCCTTATTCTCAGAGTGTAGAAGATGACATTGTGCAGAGTATGGGAGGTTTAGTGTACGGACCATATATTGGACGGTATTTTGATAATGACAGTATGACAGTATGACAGTATGACAGTATGACAGTATGACAGTATGACAGTATGACAGATATAGAACATATAGTTGCAGCATCAGAAGGCCATGATAGTGGCCTATGTAATGCAGATGAAAATAAAAGAATACAGTTTGCAACGGATCTTTTAAACCTAACTCTTGCGGCACCTAAGATCAATCGATGCAGTACTGGAGGGAAGTGTGGTTTTGACCCTTCAGAATGGTTGCCTGAAAAAAATAAATGCTGGTTTGCCAATAGAATTGTTGAAATAAAAACAAAATATGAGCTTAGTGTAGATAGAGAAGAAGCTAATACCCTAGAAGCTGTATTATCTAAATGTGATAGCTTTGAAATGATTTTTTATCCTTATGAAGGGTCGGCGGGTCAAACAGATGTTCCAGTAATAGTTGATGCGCTCACGCTATATGATACTAATAAAAACGGAAAAATTACCTGTTCCGAAGCAAGAGCTCACGGCATTGCACCAGTTTATTCTGATCATCCTGCGTATGAGTACATGAGTGATCGTGATGGTGATGGAAAAGTATGTGAATAAATTTGTAAGTTTATTTATGGCTTTCGATATATGTAATAGCGCATATCTGAACTTACAGTTTTGATTAATAGTAAAATGTTGTGTTGCTCCTCACTGTAAGGTTGATAAATTGAAAGAATTAAAAGATGTATATCCAGGGGAAGCTGCTTTAAATTTGGACAAGGTTAGAAAATATAAGCAAATGTATATATCTGGCTCTGACTTTCCTTCACCTGAATTGGTATGTATTGGCAACTATTATGTAGTGCGAGATGGAAACCATCGTGTTTGTGCTTGGGCTGAGTGCTTTAAGAGCAACTCTCAAATTAAGCCAATATCTTTTGTTTTAAGTAAAGCTGAGAAGCCAACTGAGACGGCTGAAAAACAGTTTATGGCATTCGCTCAATATTATGGGCAAGGTATTGGTGGTTTTCAAAAAATACCACAAATACCTGAAAGTGTGTATTATGAAGAGCATGGCAAAATGATGCATAAAATAAATATATGGAAAGATAATTAAATGACATTAAAACAGTTGATTACGCTTAAGTGTACATTATAACCCACTATTTTTGTCTGCTCAACGCGGTGTTATGGTGATATATGAATATTGAAGATTTTGAAAATTGGTCTAAATATTATCAACTCCAGCTTGATGGCGTTAGTTTTGAGTCTAATGGAAGACGACGAGTTGCAATGGGGCTGTTGCATTTGAGTTTAGAGCACCATCAATCAATTCTGAATTTAGCTAAATGTAATTTTTTTGGTTCGTCCTTTGCTCTTCTTCGTTGCCAGTTTGAAGCGCTGTTAAGAGGGATGTGGTTTCTTCGATGTGCTACTGACACTGATATAATAAAGTTTATCGATGGTAAGAACTTAGATCTAAAGGTTAATACACTGATAAGCGATGTTGAGACCACGGAAGGCTATAAAAATGATGCTTTGAAGCGTTACAAAACCGAGAAATGGAAAGCTATGAATGATTATACTCATGGTGGATCCTTCCAAGTTTCTGCTCGCACTCAAGGCGATGAAGTTTCAGTGCGTAACCTTTTGGGGCATTCTTTATGGATATTGACAGAATCAAGTAAATTGTCATTGCTATCTATCCTTGATTTTTGTCTTATTATAGAACAGCCAAAACTATCAGATACACTTTCTACAAAGTATTTTGAAATCATTGAAAAGTCACCATAACAAGTCAATCGATTCAGATTCGCTAAACATGTTATGCCATTTACGGAGTAAATCACTAGTCATATTTGGCTCACTTATTATTTGGCGTTATATTGCTATTTGTAGATAGGAGTTTTAATGAGAGAAATATCCCCAGTTGAGAATATGTCTGCAGATGAGTTTTTGCAAGTAGCCCATCCAGTACAACAAGATATTGTCGGTGTAATACGGAAAGAAAAACGTGCAGGAGAGAGGAAACTGCCTTCAACATCACTTATTGATCAATCAGCAGTCTTAGATGTTAATTTCAGGAAGGAGTTAATTGATAAAATTGCTTCATTAGTAGATGAAAACTTGTTTGGTCGTTCAGAAATGTGCCAACAATTCTCGATGTTACTCGAACTTTCCTTAAACCACTTGGGTGTTTACGCAAAGACTGTTAGTGGTAAAGCAAGTTATAAAAATGATTTTTCTTGGTTACATTTTTGGGTGATAACAAAAGATGAAATTATTGACGCTAATACAGATAGCATGGAAGAGAATCCTGCAGTACCAGAAGGTTTAACCCCTTTTCCTTACTGGGGGGTAAAAGACAAATTACCAGCAGATAGAAAGTTGAAAGTTAAAAGTAATAGAAAAGTATTAAATGATACTGATGTAACTAATATTTGGTGGCCTGAACTAAAGTTATGGCTATCTCAATATAAAAAGTAAATTTAAGCTGAACAAAAACAGTGTGCCATGTTTCTTTCCTCAACAAGTTTGGCACACAATTTTAGTCCGCTCAATATGGGCATTGAGGCTGTAGAGTTGCTCTTTTTTAAGAAAAACAGCCTGTTTTATGGGTTCCAAATGCATTGCCTAGTGTTTTAAAAACGGTTAGAGTTAATTACAGGAGCTCGTTTTTTAATTGAATTTGGCTGTTAGAGTTATTCTACAGCCTCGTTAGGTTACACGGAGGTTTTATCACAACATGAACGTTTTTCTTCTTATCGCGGGCACTTTGAGTGCTATCGTTGCGATACTACATTTAGGCTGTATTTATTTTGGAGCGCCTTGGTATCGTTTATTCGGTGCAGGTGAACATATGGCAATACTAGCCGAGAGAGGTAGTATAAAACCCACGCTTATAACTGCTGCAATTTTTATTATTCTATCTTTTTGGTCGCTTTATGCCTTTTCTGCGGCAGGTGTTATTTTTCGGTTATCCTTTATACGCATTGCTCTCATTATTATTACTTCAATTTATTTAGTTCGTGGGATCGCTGGTTTCTTCTTTATAAATTCCCCTATGGGGCGCTCACCTGAATTTTGGATTTGGAGTTCAGTAATTTGCTTATCTTTTGGTATTGTTCATTTGATTGGGCTAAAACAACAGTGGTCAAGCTTATGAGTAAAGTGTAACCTAACAAACTAATAAATAAGGACAAAAAACAGTTGGCTGTTTTCGTTCCTCAACATTTTAGCCAACAATTTTTTGCCCATTATTAGGGCGTTGTGGCTGTAGAATTACTCTTTTTTAAGAAAAACAGCCTGTTTTATGGGTTCCAAAAATGCATTACCTAATGCTTTAAAAACGCTTAGAGTTAATCACAGGAGCTCGTTTTTTAATTGAATTTGGCTGTTGGAGTTACTCTATAGCTTGGTTATATTTACAATGATGAAGGGTGCTTAACCAACTATGGCTTTTGATCGAGGTTTAGAGGAACGACTTTATGAGCATTTTAGTAATCGTTATGATTTAGCGGTAAGAAAAATGTTTGGAGGTTTATGTTTTTCACTTTCTGATCACATGTGTTGTGTAATTATTGGTGATAAGCTTATGGCTCGTGTTGGACCAGAAAATTATTCTGATTGTTTAACAAAACCTTATACTACTGAAATGGATTTTACGGGGAAACCAGTAAAAGGTTTAATATATATTTTACCTGATGGTTTTGAGTCTGATTCCGGTTTAGCGCATTGGGTCAATATTTGTATTAATTTCGTAGATTCTTTACCACCTAAGCAACCCAAGAAAAGTAAATATAACAAGTTACTATAGTGTCACCGTCCGCTATTGGCACTTTTGCGAAGTTCAGCTGTGAGCGATAACCGGACACTGAAAAAGTTAAACTTATTCCTATTTTGATGAGTTGTCTCCTAATTTTTCCTGATAACATTATTAACCACCGCTTTGGGGCAAAATAACATGCTTAATTCCTAGCTGTTTTAATTGTCTGTTTACAAAGGTAATTATTGGTGAAATTATCAGGGTATGTAATACACGCCGCTTTGGTGTGTTATAAACCACCAAAATGGTGTTCAATAAGCTGTTATAAGTTTCAATCAACTGGAAGCATATGAGTAAGATTTCACCTGAATTACTAGCAAAAAGAATAGCAGAAGCAGATGTTGAGCTTTTTGTAACCATGGAAAAAATGGAAAAGGAAAGAAAAAAAGAGAAATGGTTTTATGTTGCTATCACAACAACCATTGCAAGTATTGCTGGATTAGCATTACTAATCTCTAATATTTATCCGGATATTGGTAAAGTGTCTTTATCACTTATATCAACATTAATAGGCATAAGCTTAACGGCAATATCATATTTTCAGCATAAAAAAGAAAATAGAAAAGCAATGTCTAAAATTCTTAATACATATGAAAATGCTAGTAAGTCAGAGAAAGAAGAAGGAGAAGCATATAGACAGCATCTCATCGATTCCTTAAAAAAGGAGTCTGACGATGTTTAGTACTCAGCCTAATCTATTTATCTATGTATCGTTAATTTTTGGGGTTTTATTTGTATGCTTCTCGCTTTATAAATCTAAAAAACTTCCAATACTTACGGATATTTTTATGGTTATTCTATCTGTAGCAGCTGCATTTTCAGGTATTGATTTATGCTATTTGGTTTTAGAGGGAAGTAAAGGCTTAGGTGATTTTACTGACCAAAAGTTAGTCATAGTTCTAGGTGGTGTTGCTGTTTTTTGGGTTTCACTTTTAAGTATTATTAATTCATGCAAACAGATTAAAACCACACAATAAGTATAAAACTTATAACAAGACCTTTAAACGGACAAAAAACAGTTTGCTGTTCTCACTTCGTTCAACATTTTAGCAAACAATTTTTTGCCGCTTAAGGTGGCGTTGTGGCTGTAGAATTACTCTTTTTTAAGAAAAACAGCCCGTTTTGTGGGTCCTAAATGCATTGCCTAGTGCTTTAAAAACGCTTAGAGTTAATTATAGGGGCTCATTTTTTAATTGAATTTGGCTGTTAGAGTTATTCTACAGCCTCGTTATGTATCTAGAGAAACTATCGAGTATGTCAGTAACAATTAATGAAGGTGAACTCATTGAAGAGCATGGAGATGTATTTGAAGAGCTATTCGATGCTGACATTGAGTCTTAGTTCTCTGCGGATATAGCTTGTTGTGAAAATTGTTATGACGATTTTATAAAGGCTTGGCCACTAGCGTTAAATGCGAACGATGGTGAGTTTCAATGTCAATCAATTGATTTAAGATCATTTTATAGTGGTTCAAGGCGTATAAGACAGTGTTATACAGAAGATGAATTTAATGTACTAATCAAACTGGTTAATTGCCCACGTTGTGATGAAGTCTTATCCGGAAACTTCTGGCCATATGAGTTACCTTTTAAATATGAAGTAGATCAGTTAGGTTTTGAAGAGTCGATAAATGAAATAGTTGAGTTGTCGGAAACAACCCCTTTTTTACTTCTATCAAACCACTTTGCAAATGATACTTTTGAATTATTAAAAAAAGTAGCTCACTCAACGGATTCACTTTTCATTGAACATTCATTGTTTCGAGCGAGAGTGGCAAATCAAATCGAAGAGTTGAATTTCGAGCAGTTTGCTTTTCCACCTAAAAAATTCATCCAAGAAGGTCGGTATAATCATGCAGGCCAACAAGTGTTATACACAGCAAGCGACCTAGAAACATGCTTCAGAGAAGTTAGAAAAGTTCTTTGCTACATAGCTGAGTTTAAATTAAAAAAAGAAATTAAAATTTTGGATTTAAGTTTTCCTGATGAATCACATTCTGATTTTGAATCCGAATTGTCTGCTTTAGTTTTTTCATCATTAATGAGTCGAGAGCTGGATACAGAGGGTTATCACAAACCATGTTATGTTTTCTCAAGGTTCATTGCCGATTGTGCAAAACTAGCTGGTTTCGACGCTATAAAATATCCATCAACAAGAATTGTTGGTAATAATTTCAATTTAGTTATTATAAGTAATCTAATTATAGAAGAATCCATAGAGTTTCTTAATGTAAGTTTAAAGGACTCAAATAAAATATATTCACTTGAAATTGATACATAATAAGTCCTTAAAGTCGGATTCGTAATAGTTGGCTCGGTTCCGCTTCGCTTCACATTATAGCCAACAAACAAAGATGACACCCATCCTAAAGTTTGCATTTTTCATGTTTTTTACTAGCTTTAGGTTAGTATTAAAAATAAACAGGGTGTTCTATGGCTATTGCAAGAAAGCGTCAAGTAAGTTTGGTTGATACAAAGTATTATCACTGTATTTCACGTTGCGTTCGTCGTGCTTTCTTGTGCGGTGAAGATCGTTTCACAGGCCAATCTTTTGAGCATCGTAGAGGCTGGGTTGAAGATAAGCTGATTGAATTAGCCAAGGTATTTTGCATTGATGTATGTGCTTATGCTGTTATGAGCAACCACACGCACCTAGTGTTGTATGTTGATGATAAAAAAGCGAATCGGC